>JADLCC010000028.1 GCA_020847425.1 Saprospiraceae bacterium | reverse complement strand
TGCCCCGCGCTTTGCAGTTCTTCATACAGGTACTGCTTCAGGATTCCGCAGCCTACGGCTTCGATTACCTGCGCAAGGTGATGGACCGCGCTACCCCACTCTACCAGGAACGCCTGAACAGTCTGACTGCCCCACAGCGCAAAATCGTGCAGGAAATGGCTTTCTGGTGGGAAGCCGCACCCACCAAAACCCTGGTGGAAAAATGCCGTATGGAAAGCAAACTGATCGCTTCCTATCTGAAACAACTGGAAAAATTCGGCATCGTCGAAACTTTGCAAACGGGCAAAAAAAACCACCTGTATCGCATTGCAGAGCGCTTTTTTAATATGTGGCTGATTGTTACGCAGGGGAATCCGGATCAGAAACGGAGGGCGAAATATTTGACTTTGTTTTTGGAGGCTTGGTATGATGAGCAGGAGATTAGAGCATTGGCGCAGCAACATTTAGATGTATTGCAGGAAGGCAATGTGCCTTATGACAAGGCATTGGTATTGAGTAAAGGGTTGGCGCATTCGAAGTTTATTGGGGTGAAGGAAAGGGATGTGTTGATAGATTATACGCAGAGGCTTTGTGTTGATGGACAGGAGGATAGTGAGTTGCCTAGGAAATATGAAACTATAAAAAACGAAATAGATCAACTATGGGAGGCGAAACATTACGAAGACGCTTTGGTAAAGGTTGAAGAAATTGAAAATGAAGAAGATGGAGTTAAGTTTTTTATGAAAGGTTATTGTTATCAGATGTTACAAGAATACAAAAATGCAGAAGTGTATTATTTACGTGCAATTGAAAAAGGTCATGTAAATGCTTTTAATAATTTAGGAAACATATATCAAGATATGGGGAAAATTGTTGAGGCAAAACAGAAATATTCCGATGCTATTAAAAAAGGAAATGTAAATGCTCTAAATAATTTGGCAGCACTATATTCTGAGCAAGGGGAAAGAGTTAAAGCAGAGCAATATTTTTTAGAAGCAATTGATAAGGGGCATATTGAGGCGTCATACAATTTAGCAGTTTTATATTCAATTCAAGGTAAAAGTGCTGAAGCAGAACAATATTACCTTAAAGCAATCGATAAAGGCAATGCTAATGCCCTAAATAATTTAGCCATCATCTATTTTAGACAAGGCAAAAACATAGAAGCAGAGCAATATTACTTACAAGCAATAGAAAAAGGTAATGTTGTTGCTCTATATAATTTAGCAGGTTTTTATGCAGTACAAGGCAAAGCATCAAAAGCGGTTCCATATTTTTTAAAAGCAATTGAAAAAGGCCATACAGTTGCATTATTTAATTTGGCAGGTTTATATTATGAAACAATTCAAAATCCAACAGAGGCATTAGCCTACATTCAACAGTACTTTGTAAAAACTGGAGATGAAAAATGTTTTAAAAACCTCATCATTCTCGAAATCTGGAACGGCATTTTTGATAACTTACATGAAAAAATCGAGCGCGTCATTCAAAACAAGCAAGACGATGACCTGACCTGGTTCTTTACCAACCTCCTCTACCACCAACAAACCCAACTCGTCCTTTCACTCTTCGAATCCGAACAACACGGCAAAACCCTCAAAACCCGATACGAACTCCTCTACTACGCCACACTTATCCTCGCTAAAAAGACGGAAGACAACCTGCTCTTACGTATTCCGCCGGAAGTGTTGCCAACCGTGGAAGCAATCGTAGCGGGCATAAAGGCCAAACAGGAATTCTATCGCACACCAGTGTCGGGGTGACTTGAAGTCACCCCGACACTTTCCCCATCTCCTCCAAAAACCCCTCCCTAAACGCCCGCCCAATCGGCACCTCTACACCCCCAACCTCCACATCCATAGCCGTAAAAGCCGTAATCTTGTTCCGGGCCACGATAAAAGACTTGTGCACCCGGATAAACCGGTGCTCCGGCAGTAACGCGAAAAAATTGCCGATAGAAACCTTGGTCATAATCTTTTGCGCAGGCAGCATGATCCGGGTGTAGTCTTTTATGCCTTCCACGTAAAGAATATCGTCCAGCAGGATGCGCACCGTTTTGCGATCGGCTTTCACAAAAATGCAGTCGTCCGCTTTGTCTTCGGCGGGCGGGGTAGCGGGCGGGCGGTACTTTTCCAGAAACTTTTCGATGGCCTGCAGGAAACGCGGGAACGGAATCGGTTTCACCAGGTAATCCAGCACGTTCAGGCTGAACCCTTCCACGGCATAGTCCCGATAGGCCGTGGTCACGATGATGCCGGGTTTGTTTTGCAAGGTGGCGATGAGTTCCATGCCGCTGATCTCCGGCATTTCGATGTCGACGAACAGCAGCTCGGGTTGCAGCATTTTGATCTGCGCCAGCGCTTCCACGGGGCTGGTGGAGGTGCCGCAGACCTCGAATGCGCTGAATTTCGACAAATGCTGCTCGATGACTTTGATGGCCAGCGGCTCGTCATCGACGATGAAACACCTGATTTTTTTCATTCCCGCAGATTGATTTCAAGCCGTGCGCCGTGCGCTTCCGGCTGGTTATGGATCTCCAACTGGTGGCGGCCCGGATACAGCAGCGACAGGCGTTGGCGAATGTTTTGCAGGCCCAGGCCGCCGCTGTGTTTTTTGTTTCCCTGGCCGTTTTTTTTGCTGTTTTGTATCTGGAAAACCAGTTTTTGCTCGTCGGCGTGCAGTTGGATATTGACCTGAAAGAGACCGTCATTGCCGGGACCGCCGTGTTTGAAACAGTTTTCCGCAAATGGCAGCAGCAGCAGTGGCGCTACCTGCAGGTTGTCATTCTGGATAAAAATATCCGTTTCGATGCGCAGGTGATCGCCGTAGCGCAATTGCTCCAGTCCGATATAGTTGTTCAGCAACTGCACTTCTTTCGACAGTGGAACTTTGTCCATATTAGCCCGGTACACCAGGTAATCCAGCAACTCGGTGAGTTTCAGGATACTGTTGGCTGTCAGGTCCGATTTTACCAGTGCGAGGCTGTAAATATTGTTGAGGGAATTGAACAAAAAATGCGGGTGCAACTGACCTTTGAGCAACTTGATTTCCGCCTCGGCTTTGGCTTTCACCAGTGCCAGGTTCGCCTGTTGTTTGTTGCGGTAATCGCCGATGATGTACAGGCAAACGGCCAGCGCAATGATGGCGTAATCGCGGATAACATTTTTCAAAACTTTGGAAACCGGAATCTGGTAGTATTCCCGGTATTCGATATAATTCACCAGTTCCATCCATTTTATCCGGCCGTACAGGGCAAAAAGTGCCGTGAGCGTGAGCAATAGCACAAAAAGCCCCCAGCGTTCCGTTTTTAAAAACCGTGGAATGGCATATAAAATGATAAAATAAGTTGACAGCAGCAACACAGGCATAGAAACTACCATGCCCCAGAGGAAATGCAGGCCCTCTCCCCTGCGCATGTGCACCAGGTTGGCGAAGTACTCCGATGCGATGTACAACACCCAGAAAAGCAGGTGCAGCGCTATCGTTTTGAGTGGAATGGTTTGCAATTTCATATCGCCAAATAACGGCAAAATTCCCCGTTTCGCATTCAAAGTAGCGCAACGACCTTTTTTGGTAGCGCAACGGCGTGTTTCCAGGTTTGCCGGCATTTTTACCTGGAAACCTGTCGTTGCTCTACCCTACCCTGTTGTTGCTATGCTTTTCATTTTGGAGGTTAAAAGTGGGCATACGTTTGTACAAAAATCAGTTCACCAAAACATTTTAGTCATGAAAAACAACGCATTGCAACTATTTAGTCTGACCGCCCTCTTGCTGCTGACCTGTTCCTTTAAGCAGTCGCCCTCGACCACCGCAACACTTTCGCCCGGCATGGAAACGGCCGTTGACGCAGATTTCGGCGGCGCATTTTTGCTTTTTGCCGGCAAATTCGGCGGCGAAATCACCAAAAATGAAATCGTTACAGCCAGCAAATCCGACCTTCAAGTGGACGGCTGCGCCAGGGGCTCCCGAATTTTTGAATACACCATTTACATTACAAAAGGTGGCCAGACGAGCAAGTTGAGCAACAAATCCAACACGTTGACCGGCGAAATCAAGGACAAACTGAAGGCCCTTTCCAAAGGCGATACCTTCGAATTCAAGGATTCCAAAGCGTATTTACCTGACGGGAAAGAGGTGGTAAATGTTCACGGGAAGCAGTTTAAGGTTGTATAAGCGGATAATACTTTTCTTCCAGTATCCTTAAATGCCAGCGTTGATGGCCAGGCATCATAAAACCGGTGTCTGCTACCGAATATTCGCCTTTAAAACCTTTGCACATACGCAGCAGCATTTCAGGACTGAAGGATTTGTACATGGCCTGGAAGGAAAGGTGGACGAGCCGCAGTTCGTCGATCAGATCTTCCAGGTCCCTCCGGTTGGCTCCGGCCGCGTCAGCATATTCATCTTCCGAAAAAGGTATCATCGCCTGCTTTTCGCCCCTCGAAGCGGCAAGCATCCGGTAGGTAAAAATGCGCTCCGTGTCGATCAGGTGCTGCAAGATGTCTTTGACGGTCCATTTGCCTGGCGCATACACCCGGTCGCCCAGTGCCTTCCATTTATCGACTGGGAAACGGTCTACTTCATCCAGGCTGATTTGAATGGCATCCAGCAATTCGACATCGTCGGTCATCAGGATGTAGCGGTCAAAGTATTCGGGTAAAGGGTGAAGTTGTGATCGTAACATGGTATTGAGTTGAAATGAGTTTACAGCGTTTTGATCAGCCTGCTCAGTTGCCTTTCGCTTTCCAGTCCACAGGCGCGCGCCATTTGTGACCGCGTCATATCGGGGTTTTGCAGGAGTTTTTTGATGGTTTCCCTGCGCAGCAGCGTGATGTATTCATTCACGGTCAGCCCGGTTTCTTTTTTAAAAATGCGGGTCAGGTTCCGGTCGCTCATGCAGGCGATATCCGCCAGTTCCTGGAGCGAATTCTTTTTGTCCAGGTGTTCCTGTAGCCAGTCCTGCACGGCGTGAATGCCGGCGTGGATGTGGTTGCGGTAATTGAAAAAGATGCTGTGTTGCGACTGGTTTCCACTTCGGCGGTTATAAATCACCAGTTCCCGGGCCACCTTATGCGCAAAATATTCGCCTTTCAACCGCTCGACGATGTGCAGGGTCATGTCGATTCCGGAAGCGATGCCCGCGCTGGTGTAAATGCCGTCCTGCTCCGTAAACAGCACATTTTCAATGACATTCAACTGTGGAAAATACGCTTGAAGTTCTTTGGTTCTTTTCCAGTGCGTGGTGCAGTTTTTACCGTCTAAAATACCGCTCAGGGCAAGTGCAAATGCGCCGGCACAAATGCTGCAAATGGTCACCTGCCGGGCTTTCATCTGGCGCATCCACTCCAGCAGGTCCGTTTGCGTCCTCAGTTCGGAGCCTTTCATCATAAAATCGACATCTGCGCCGGGCACCATCAGAAAATCGCCCGCCTGCATGTCCACTTCGCTGAAATGCTGCACCTTCCCCAGCGGCAATCCGGCAGAACTGATGAGTTCCGAAGCATAACTACAGTAGTGAATCTCCCAGTCTGCGCCAAAACCAATGGCTTCCAGGATCACCTGGTCCGGACCGGCCAGGTCCATGAGGTGCGTATGCGGAAGGATCAGAAAGGTGAATTTGACAGGCATAAGTTGTTATTGGTTATCAGTTATCAGTTATCTGGCCTGATAATCAAGCATTTGTATAAAAACAACTCCAACTGATATGAACTCGGCGCTTGGATTTCGGAGAACTTTAGGACAAAGGTGCGGCGTATTTCGGGTTGTGTAAGGACAAGGAACGGACATTTCCGGCCAAAGTTTTTTTGTTTTTTTACCACATAGATACATAGGGTATTCACATAGTTCACATAAAAACAAGATGCAATATCTATGTGTACTATGTGCAAAACCTATGTGCCTATGTGGTAAATACTCACCTGTTTTTCGCCAGCGCCAGCCTGATTCCCAGCGCGATAAACACAATACCCGTCAACCGGTCTAGTCCTGTTTTGATCCGGTAGTTCTCCTTGATCCGGGTAGTCATGGAGGCTGCAAAAACGGCTAAAATCAAATTCCAGACGGTCCCGGTGAAGTTGAAAGTGAGGCCCAAAATGAAAAAAGAAAGCGCGGGATGCGGGTAATCCTTTTGCACAAATTGCGGCAGGAACGCTATAAAAAAAAGCGCCACTTTCGGGTTGAGTACATTGGTGACAGCGCCGGACAGGAACACCTTTTTCAGGTCAGTTGTTTCATCTGTTTTCGTGATATTAAACTGTTGCTTATCCTTGTTAATCAACATTTTAACGCCCAGGTAAAACAAATACGCAGCACCCGCATACTTGATCAGATCAAAAAGCATCTGTGAATTTTTGATGATCACAGACAGGCCGAAGGTGGCCAGAAAAATATGCACCAGGCAGCCCGCGCCGATACCCAAAGCGGAATAAATGCCCGCCAGCCGACCCTGCGAAATGCTGCGCCCCAATACGTACATGGTATCGGAACCGGGCGTGAGGTTCAGGAGGATGCCCGCGAGGAGAAAAGCGAGGAAGTTTTCAATGCCGAACATGGATGGTGAGTGGTGAGTGGTGAATAGTGAGTTGTGAGTAGTGCGTACTCACGGTAACCGATGCGGTTGAAATCTGACTGGCGGTTTAAATAAATTACTGCTTCAACCCGAACACTTTACCATCATCTTCCTGCTTCACGGTAATGAACGGCTCTTCCTCGCGGATGCTGCCACCGCCCATTACGACGCCTACCTGTTTGCTGTCTGCCAGGTAAATTTTTGTCCCCACAGCACATTTATAAGTGCGAAAGGCGCCGGGGAGCAGTAGAAAACCATTGGTCCAGTTACCCGTTTCACCCGGATTATAGCCGATTAACGTGTATTTATGCGGTAGAATAGTGTTGTTGACTACTCTGAATGAAACAAATACGCTGGTTTTGCGAGGGCTCGGATCGGCCGTCGGCTGGGAAGCGGAACAAGCAACGAAGAGAAGCAGGGGTATTAAGAACAGGTGTTTCATTTTGAATGATGAACTATGAATGATGAATGATGAACGATGAATTTTTACTCCTTGCGCGCTTTGATCCGTTCGTTGGAATCGGTTGCACCGCCATTGTCGCGGTTGCGGGTTTTAAGGTTCTGGTTGCCGAATTTCCAGGAAAAACTCAGCGCCAAATTTTGACTTTCCCAGGTATTGCGGATGGCGCCGCGCACGGAACCAAAATCTACCGATTGTATCCAGCGCTGGGTACCAAATATATCATTGATTGCGAGTTTTACGGTCGCTTTGCCCTTCCAAAGTGATTTTTTAGCGCCTGCCGAAGCACTGGCAATGCCTCTGTTGGCAAAAATACCATCCTGTGTAGGAAACTGCGCCCAAAATGATGCTTCCACCTCGTAACCGCCCCCCAACCTAAACTGTTGAGAAAGGTAACAACCTCCTCCAAAAGCGCCGGAATTCAATGGCCCGTCTGCCAGTTTTGATTTGAATTGGTTGTGCCAAATCCCAAGCCATAAGTACCCTTCCCACCAGGACTGAATAGGCAAAGGCAGGTTAATGTTCAGGCTGATGTTGTCCTGCTGATTCAGGTTTTGGGGTTGTGTGTAAGCCTGGTCGCCTTCCTGCCGGGCAACAGTATTTACCAGATCGGTCGTGCGGCTGTACCCAATGGAAGCACTGGCAGCGTATTTATACGTATAGGTAAGTTCTACAGAATTGGTGTAAGCCGGGCGCAAGTAAGCGTTTCCACGTTCGCTGGTATACGGATCTATTTGCCAAACAAAAGGATTCATATCCTGGTAGGCCGGACGGCTGAGGCGGCGATTATAAGAAAGTCCGAGTTGGTGCATCGGTTTCAGGGAATATTGCAGGTAGGCTGTTGGGAAAAGCCCCAGGTATGCGGTGTCGGGGTTGTTCAGCACATTGCCAAAAAGGTCGGTTGAGTTCCCCTTTACTTCGGTGCGTTCTGCACGAAGCCCCAGTTGCCAGTTGATTTTTTCGCCTTGCTTGCCGATGTTGGCGTATGCTGCTGCAATATTTTCACGATAATCAAACCGATTGCTGCGTCCTGCATCAGGCTGCTGTGCGCCATCCTCTTCACGTGTGCTTTGAATGTCATTGTTGGAGTTGGTCCAGTTTACTTTGGCGCCCGTTTCCAGTTTCAGGCCATTTTTCCGGCTTTTTACATAGTCGGCTTTCAGCGACCATACCATGATATCGGAGCCGATGTCGCTGCGAAGCGCATCGTTGTCCAGGAACACATTTTCGGAATTGAAGCGCTGATTTTCCAGTGTATTCGTACCTGTGCTGCCGAATGCAATGTGGTCGGCATCCAATGTCAGTTCATTGCCCAGGGTATCAGCGAATCGGTAATTGAAATTGTAGGAAAGGCGGTCGTTTTGTGTCGGCGCCAGAATTTTACTGCGCAACGTGCTGTCTATCAATATACTACCTTCATTGCTTATCTGAGTCTGGTTATCTTTCCGGGAATCGTTGTGGTAAAAATTGCCCAGTAGC
The DNA here is from genome assembly GCA_020847425.1 of Saprospiraceae bacterium. Taxonomy (GTDB): domain Bacteria; phylum Bacteroidota; class Bacteroidia; order Chitinophagales; family Saprospiraceae; genus M3007. The sequence continues at coordinate 4,953 of JADLCC010000028.1, read as the reverse complement.
AGTACGCCCAGGGTGTGGCGCTCATTTGCAAAAAAGTCGGCGCCCGCTTTGAATGACCGGGTACCAAATTGCTCGACCATCGGGTTGTTTTGGTCAAACAACTTGCCGTCAGCGAAGCGCTCGATGGTTTACCCAACCGACTGCGCGCCTTCAATCACGTTGATGTTGCCGAATACATTGATCTTGCCAGGTCGGTAGTTCAGGTTCAGGCCTGTGCGCAACCGGGCGTGAGTACTCTGTGTATAGCCTCCCGTTAAAGCGCCGTTCAAACCCAGGTTTTGGTTCTTTTTCATACGGATATTGATGATGCCAGAAACGCCTTCCGCATCATATTTGGAAGACGGACGGGCAATCAGTTCGATTTTTGAAACGGTTTCTCCCGGTGTGCTTTGCAGGAAGGCCACCAGTTCATCGCCCGAAAGTTGGACCGGTTTTCCATCCATCATAACCATCACTCCACTTTTTCCTTCGAGCATGACCGAGCCTTGCGGGGTAATCAATACTCCGGGTGATCGCTGCAACAGTTCCAGCACATTGTTGCCCGCAGCCAGCGCGGAACCTTCTACATTGACGACCACTTTGTCGATCTGCCGTTCTATGAGGGGCAGTTGGGCAGACACAACGGCCTCCGTTAGCAGGTTGGATGAAACGAGCGTGAGCGGATCGAGGACGATGGCTCGCTCCTTTGATACGACAACCGGCGCAGAAAACACTGCTGCATATCCGACCAGTATTCCTTGAATACGGTAGTCGCCCGGCATTACATTTTGGAAAAGAAAGGAGCCGTCGGCATTCGCAACAGTACCGGCAACAACAGTACTGTCGCCGGAGCGCAAAAGTTTGATGGTGGCAAATTCCGCAGGAGTACCGGTTTCCGTGCGCAGTATCCCGGAAATAGATTGCGCTGTTAAATGGTTTGAAAAGTGAGTGAGTAAAATCAATACGAGGAAAAAAAGCATCAAGTTCTTGTACATCATCAACTGTTTTGTTTGTGATTGAATGATGCAAAAGTGGGCTGACTGTGGAGGGACAATCGCTGCAAAAGATAATTTGAGACGCAATACTTAGAGGTGAGAGGAGAGAAGTGAGAGGGTGAGAGTCCGTAGATTACACCGCTTCGCGCTTAGGCCCTTAATATTACTCTAAGCGCGAAGCGGTGTAATCTACGCCTCTCACCTCTCACTTCTCACTTCTCACTTCTCACTTCTCTCACCTATCACGCTCTCACTTCTCCAATAAACCCTTCAGGTTTTTCATCAGCATCCCCCAGTTTTGCGCGGAATGCACCTTGCTTTCCAGGGTTTTGATGTTGCTTTGTGTAATGGTCACTGTTGTGCTGTCTCCTTTCGGTTTTACACGATACGTGACAATCTGGTAGTTTTCAGGCTCGTCGGCATTACCCGACCAGGAACTCCAGTAATCGTATTGCAGCATTTTCCCTGGTTCGTATTTTAATACCGTGCCTTTGTCTTCGTAGGGTTTGCCATCCCATTCGCCGGTAAATCGTATCGCTGTGCCGGGTATCCAGGAGGTGTGCTGGTCGGTTCCAAAAAAGTATTTTTTCACTTCAGCAGGGTCGGTCAAACCTTTCCAGACGGCTTCAACAGAGGCGTGAATAGTGATTGTTTTTTTTGCAATGAATCCTTTGCTCATCTTTAAAAATAGAATTGTTGTGGTGAAACGAACGAAATAACAAGGCAAAGGAAACAGACGCTACTGACAGCATTATGTCAGTCGCAGATGCACTATTTCATAAAAATTCCTGTTGCGGTTTTAATTCCATCTGTTGCAGGTATTCATTCAGTTCGATATGATCCGTTTTACGGAATGGTTTGATAGTGGTTTGTAGGTTTTGAATGCGGGAAGTGCGAAAATCGCGGTAATCCCGGCGCGAATGACACCAGGCGATGAGGTGCCAGTTGAGCGAATAAAACGTCAGTCCGATCGGTTCTACTTCACGGAGGCTGTATTCGCCATGCAGGTTCTCGTATTCCAGCACCAGCACCGTTTTATGGACAATGGCGTTCTGAATTACGGTGAGGTAGTTGTTATCCGGCAGCATATGTTCGTATATTTCCGGAATATAATGTGCTGTTTTAGATTGTATTTGTTCTAAATTTTCACGCTGTGATGCACCCAGCACCATTTTAATTTTTGCCAAAGCGGTACCCACGTGAGCTGCAATTTCCTTATCGGCAAAACGCAGCACCAGGGGCTCGGCCAGTGCTAGCGCATTCGCTTCTTCCAAAGTGAGCGAAACGGGAGGCAAAAAATAGCCGCCCGCAATACAATAACCCTTACCGGATTCGAAACTGATCGGGACACCAATTTCCTGCATAGCACGCAGGTCGCGAAATACCGTGCGCACACTGATGCCAAAATGTGTTGCCAATTGTTCGGCGCTGCGGTATTTTTTTGACTGTAAGTGGGTAATAATGCCCATCAATCGGTCAGTCCGGTTCATGATTTTGCTTATTTTTGTGTTTCCCATGCAAAAGAACGAAAAAAAGCAAATGCAAAATGTTCAGTTTCAGTCTGTTGGCGAACTGCTCGATTTCCTCGACCCGGAAAGACTGGAGATGGTCGAGACGTTGCGCGAACTGGTTTTTGAAACGGTGCCGGGTGTGGAAGAACGCCTGTCGTTCAACGTGCCTTTTTTCAGGCGCTACGGCGCGCTTTGTTTTATCTGGCCTGGGTCGGTTTCCTGGGGCAGCACCGTCTGGGAAGGGGTGGAATTCGGGTTTAACAACGGCTACTTGCTCAACGACGAAGCCCATTACCTGGACCGGGGCAAAAGGAAACAGGTATTCACCAAACGTTTTTTCAGCATGCAGGAAGTGAAAATGAACCTCGAACGCCTGCGCGCTTTTTTAATGGAAGCCGCCGAAGTGAACGAACTGCTTCACATGGAAAAGATGCAGCGGCGTAAAAACCGACAATAAAATCCGTGTCCCATCTGTAAAAAAAATCAAATGCAAATCCATTTTAAGCCTTTTCCCGATCTCTACACCGAGCGCCTGCAACTCCGCCAACTTGCCTTGTCCGACGAACATGAAATTTACGTGATGCGCTCCGATCCGCGTATTATTCAGTATCTCGACAGGCCGGAAGCCAAAGACCTGGAAGCCGCGCGGCAGTTCATCCAAAATATAAACGCCGGCATTGCTGCAAACCAGGCGATTTACTGGGCAATTGCTTTAAAAGATAACCCGGCTTTGATCGGGACCATTTGTATGTGGAACATAGCGCCGGAAAAATCGAGTGTGGAATTAGGTTATGCACTGCATCCTGATTTTCAAGGCAAAGGTTACATGCAGGAAGCCCTGGTAAAAGTAGTCGATTATGGTTTTGCAGTCATGAAAGCCCAAATCATCGATGCCTTTTCACATCCTGAAAATGTATCTTCTATCCGGTTGCTGCAAAAAAACAACTTTATTTACAGGGAAAAAGAAGCGGGCGGTTTTTTGAAATTCACCCGCAGTAATTGAATATTCAACACAACATGGCAAAACGAAAAGCACCTGATGGAGCGCCATTGCAGCCCATTGTTCCCATCCAGCCTCCGCTCGGTGTTCTGATTTTATATGCAACAGGCCAGTTAGGCTGGTCGCTGGGCGGTTACGGGGTCGGCAACCTGCTGATCTATTTTTATATGCCGCCGGAGCAGGGGCAGCCGGTATTTCCATCGTTTCTGTTTCAAGGCAGTGTATTGCTGGTTTTTACACTGATCGGTATACTCAGTGCGGGCGGGCGTTTCCTGGATGCACTGATCGATCCGATAATAGCCAACTGGAGCGACCGGAAAATATCGGGCCTGGGCAAACGCCGCTGGTTTATGCTCTGGGGCGCCCTGCCTTTGGTGCTGACCGGATTTCTGGTATTTTATCCCCTTACGGACAGTGAAAGCGCATCCAATTTTGTGTGGCTGGCGCTGATGATCGGTTTGTACTATTTCTTTTTTGCCTTTTATGTGATTCCGTATACCGCGCTGATGGCCGAATTGGGGCATACTGCCGCAGACCGCCTGCGCATCAGCACCCTTACATCCATTGCCTGGGCACTGGGGTTTATCCTGGGCAACAGCGTGTACGCCATTCAGGGCATTTTTGAAAAACAAGGGCATTCGTCTGTGCAGGCCTTTCAAATTTCCTTAGCGATACTGAACACAGTCGCATTGGTATGTATGCTTTTGCCGGCCATTTTTCTGCGGGAAAAACGATATGCCCGGCAACTGGCTTCCGAACACGGTATCCGGACGGCGTTGTCGGTCGTGTTCAGTAACCGCAACTTTCGCTGGTTTCTGGCATCCGATCTGATGTACTGGCTGGCGCTGACTTTTATTCAGTTGGGCGTAGTGTTTTACACCACTTTGCTGCTGGATCTGGATAAAAGTTATGCCTTTCAGTTTAGCATTGTCAGTTTCCTCAGCAGTTTTGTTTTTTACTGGCCCATCAATGTACTGGCCAGGAAAGTGGGTAAAAAGTGGCTGATGTTACTGGCATTTGCACTTTTTGCTGTTGTTTTTGCCGTGGTTAGTGTGGCCAATCTCCTGCCCATCCCGCCGCAAATACTGCTGTATGCGCTCGGTGTGGCGGCGGCCTTTCCTTTGGCCGTTTTTGGTATTTTACCCAATGCTGTGATCGGCGATGAGGTAGAGCAGGAAGAACACCGCAGCGGTCAGCAACTGTCCGGGATGTTTTTCGGCGTGCGCGCTTTTGTGATGAAAGTGGGCATTTCTTTGTCCAACCTTATTTTTCCCTCTCTGCTGTTGTTTGGGAAAAGTACCGAAAAGCCACTTGGCGTACAACTCACCGCCCTGGCTGCAATCATCTTTTGCCTGATCGGGTGGGGCGTTTTTCGGAAATACGATGATAGAAGCGAGAGGTGAGAGGTGAGAAGTGAGAGCCGACTTCGATTACACCGCTTTGCTCATGACATCCTTAATTATGAATG
>JADLCC010000027.1 GCA_020847425.1 Saprospiraceae bacterium | reverse complement strand
CAGATGGCCCTCTACCACCACCAATAACGAATAACCAATAACGAATAACCAGACTACAGGAATCGTTGAATAACGTGCCGCCAGATATCCAGACCGAACGCGAAGATCATCAGGCCGAGCAACAGGAAAAATCCGGCTGTAACGGCGCGTTCCATAAACTTATCGCTCACTTTACGGCCGGTCACCACTTCCCAGAGCAGGAATAGCACATAACCGCCGTCAAGTGCAGGAATAGGCAACAGGTTCATAAAGGCCAGGATAATGCTCAGCGAAGCCGTCAGGTGCCAGAAACGCTCCCAGTCCCAGACGGGGCCGTACATTTTTCCGATACTGATCAGGCTGCCCAGGTTGTCTTTTACGGCAATTTTGCCTTTAAACATTTGTCCGAATGCCTTCAGTTGACTGTTCAGGAAATCGACACCCATTTGTACCCCGGCAGGGATCGCTTCGGCAAAGGTGTATTTTTCACGCTCCTCTTTGAAATAGCCTTCCACCTGCGTTTTAACGCCAATGAGGCCGTTTTCCGTCAGCGTGACAGGCACTTGCAGGGTATCACTGCCCCGCAGAATACCGAGGTTGACTGTCTTTTCTTTGTGTTGTTGCGCGATCGGTGCAAACTGGTCGAAGAAAGGAATAGGCTGACCATTGAAGGACACGATGCGATCGCCTTTTTGCAGTTTTGCATCGGCGGCCGGTTTGCCGGGTACCACCTCTGCAATTACAAAAGGAATACGCGGCGCCATCAGCATGGTTTTTGGCACTTTCTGACTGGTCAGTTGTTGAGCGGCATTTTCCGGCAGGGTGATCTGTTGTTCCTGTCCGTTGCGGATAACCGTCAGGTCGCGCACATTATCCAGCACCAGCGCTTCAACAAAAACAGCAGGATCGAGCCGGTCGAAAGGCTTGTTGCCGAGTTTGGTGATCACATCCCCGCTTTGCAAACCCTGGCGAATCAGCACAGAATCCATAGCGATACCATATTTCAATTCGGAAGTTGGCACATAGGATTTGCCATAGGTCCACAACATCATGGCAAAGAGGAAGAAGCCGAGGATAAAATTGACGGTTACACCACCCAACATGATAATCAGGCGTTGCCAGGCCGGTTTGGAACGGAATTCCCAGGGCTTTGGCGGCTCTTTGAGGGCTTCGGTGTCCATACTTTCATCTACCATACCGGATATTTTCACATAGCCGCCCAGTGGCAGCCAGCCGATACCGTATTCGGTTCCGCCCCTTGTTATTTTCCAAAGCGAATTGAAAGGTGCGAAATCAAAAAACAGGTAAAATTTTTCAACACGGGTTTTAAACCATTTGGCGGGCAAAAAGTGCCCCATTTCATGCAATACAATCAGAATCGAAAGACTGAGCAGGAACTGACTTACAGTGATAATGCTATCCATTATATGGGTTGAGTGATGTAAGGGTGTTGAGTGGTTGAGGGTTGAATGTTGAGGGGTTGAGGTTGTTGAGGGGCATGGGTTATAACCCTCAACAACCTCAACTTCTCAACCGCTCAACAATCTCATAACAAACAGGGGCTTCCGAAGTTTTGCGCAAAACTACGGAAGCCCCCGAAGTTAACCGTCTGAATTGGTTGAAATAGTTTGAATTACAGGTCAAACTACCTATTCAGCCGATTAAGTATCAAAAAATGATATCTTATATCCCTATTTCCCGGTAGCGTTGACTATTTGCCGGGTCTATTTTGGTCATGATCTGGATCACCCGTTCTTTTTGCGGTCGGGAGCCCTGTTTCCACATTTCCACCAGTTCATCTTTTTTGGCGTTGGCGAACATCTGAACGATCATCGAGTTGAAATATGCCGTACCCACCTTATCTACGTCTTCCAGGGCAACCAGGATCGAGGTTTTGCCCTGATCGATATTGGTGGTAAACATATCCAGTCCTTTCCGGTAATAGGTGTACATGGCGGCGCGGTAAGGTTTCACCCTGGGATTGAGCAGGTTTTCGATGATCCAGTAGCGGTTGCGGTTTTTTCCACCGTCATTGGGTCTCCAGCCTGTTGCGCCGTTGGTAGAAGAGTTCTGGATATTGGTAACGATTTGCTGGGCTGTCAGCAGGTATTGTTCGCCGCCATACAGCGAAAACGAGTCGAAGTCCATCCCGAGGATTACATACACGTAAAACGCAAGCATCGCGGGCAGGTTCTGGTTGTCGGTCGCGTCGCGCAGGAATTCGATCGGCTGGTTCTGCTCGTACGTGAAAATCACGTCTTTGTCGAGGTGCGAGATCAGCGCGGTTTTGTAGCCGCTGCCAAATACGGGCCGGGTGGCCTGTACAGCCAGGTCGGCCTCAAAAATATTGTTGTCCTGCTCGCTTTTGATCGTGAAAATAAAGTTGCACTCGATGCGCTCATCCTGTTCGAACACTTCCTGTGTCCATTTGGTATTGTTTAAAAAATCGCGCAGCGCCACTTCCATCTGGTCGAATACGCGGCGGTCGTTTTTCTGGATCTGCGGCGTACTTACCCGAACGGTAGCATTCAATTCGCCTTGCGCAAAAAGCCCGCTTGCACAAAACAGCACCAACAGGAATAAAACATTTCTTTTGAACATCATAATGGAATCACATTTTGAAAAGCCTTGACGCTTTAAATTGTTTTTTGGTTGGATGAAAAAGTTTTTTACCACATAGTTCACAGTAGAATTCCACATAGATCACATAACAGCACTATGTGTTCTATGTGGAATTCTACTGTGAACTATGTGGTAAAAATATCTCCGCTACAATATCCTCCGCCACAGCCGTTTTGCTTTTCAGGTCAAACGTTTTTTTCGAGCCGTTCCTGTGGAAGATGGTGATTTTATTTGTTTCGTGGCCGAAACCTGCGCCTTTATCCTGCAAGGAATTCAGCACGATGAAGTCGAAATTCTTCCTTTCCATTTTGGCCTGTGCATGCTGCTCGGCATCGTTCGTTTCGAGCGCAAAACCGATCAGCAACTGCCCAGGCTTTTTTTGTTGGCCCAGGGTTGCGGCGATGTCGACGATTTTGGCCAGTGGAAGCGACAGGTCGTCGTCCTTTTTTTTGATTTTAACCGTGGAAAAATCCTTTGGTTTATAATCGGCCACTGCTGCTGCTAAAATGGTGATATCCGAGTGTTCAAATTCCCGAGAGCAGGCTTCGTACATCTGCTGGGCCGATTGAACCGGTACTACTTTGATTTGTGGAAGTACCGGCCGCAAGTGCGTAGGACCCAGCACAAGGGTCACTTCAGCACCCTGACGGGCCAGGGCTTCCGCCACCGCAATACCCATTTTACCGCTGGAATAATTACCGATAAAACGCACCGGATCTAGGGCTTCGTGGGTGGGGCCGGCTGTAACGAGGGCTTTTTTACCGGACAGGCGCAGGTGGCTTACGCCTTGCCGCATGGATTGATCTACAAAAGCCAGGATGTCTTCCGGCTCCGCCATACGCCCGTCGCCGACCAGGCCGCTGGCCAGTTCGCCGTGCCCGACCGGGATCACCCGCACGCCGTGTTCCTGCAGGCGCCGTATGTTGGACTGTGTGGCCGGATGATGCCACATATCCACATCCATCGCCGGTGCTACGTACACAGGGCAGCGCGCGGAGAGATAGACTGCGCTTAAAATGTTGTCGCACAAGCCGTTGGCCAGTTTGGCGAGGGTATTTGCGCTGGCCGGTGCGATCAGGAGTACATCGGCCCAAAGCCCGAGATCGACATGGTTGTTCCAGCCCGTTTCGGAGCGGACATCACTGTAAACCGGGCGTTTCGACAGGGTGGAAAGGGTGAGCGGCGCAATAAAAGTGGCGGCCGCTTCGGTCATCAAAACCTGCACCTCATGCCCTTGTTTGACCAAAAGGCGCGTCAGAAAAGCAGATTTGTAGGCTGCGATGGAGCCGCTGATGCCAAGGATGACTTTCATGTGTTATTCGTGTTTTGGTGTTTTGGTGTTTTGGTGTTTTCGGCGTTTACCCATACTTTGAGCAGGAACACGAAAACACTAAAACACCAAAACACTAAAACACTTTTTTTATTCTTTTACATCCGAATACCGCCACTGAATTTCATTGTTCAGGAATTCCTGGGCAGCGATAATAGGCGTATTGGGCAGGCGCTCGTAAAATTTGGAAATTTCGATTTGCTCCTTGTTTTCCTGCACCTCTTCAATGGTGTCGGTATTGACGGCAAATTCTTCCAGTTTGCGCTGGATTTCCCATTTCAGGTCGCTGGAGATCTGGCGGGCGCGTTTGCTGATGATGACCAGACTTTCATAAATGTTGTGGGTTTTGTCAACCAGTTCCAACACGTTACGGGGTTGTACATTGGGGTCAAGCCCTTGGGCTTTGCTTTTGATATCGCTCATTTTATACGTAGTAAGTGGACAAAATTCGGTTTTGTATGTTGT
>JADLCC010000026.1 GCA_020847425.1 Saprospiraceae bacterium | reverse complement strand
TTCAATATCCATAAACCCATGCCACCACTACGCAGGGCGCCGATTGATTTTCAAAAAATGATAATGCCGTTTTATTTAGAAACTTCAATCAGCCGCCGGACGCCACGTTGAGCAGGCTGTGAAGCTGCGCGCGAAAACTGTAGTTTATAAATAAAGTTAGGGAAGAATCCGAGTTGATAAGTAGTACTTATACTTTGAGTTCTTTCATCATAACTTTGAGAAAACACATTGTTGTGATTGGTTACATTTTGTAAGTCTAAAGAGAAAGTCTGTGCAAGCCTGCGTTTACCACTATTCAACGTAAATCCTGCTTTTATGTCCAGGCGATAATAATTGTCATAATAACTTGAATAAGCGTCTGTAGAAAGTTGTTCACGTCCAAACGCGTTAGACGCCGTTAAATCAATAGGCGTATATGCCCTGCCGCCGGCATTGGTAAACTTAATATCTGTAGATAACTTGTTTCTTTTTGCTTTACCAACTTTCCATTCTTTGCCTGCAAGCACATTAAACACGTACCTGCCGTTAAACGCAGTGTTTCTTTCTATTCCATCGCTTCCCGTATAGGTCGAATGGTATAACGAAGATGTAAACAAACCATAATATCCGTTGCTGAAAAACTTCTCAATGGTTAGTTCGATACCGTAGTTTTCCCCTGTGCCGCTGTTGGTCAGGCTGTCTTCCAGGTCTGTTTTAAAAGTCGCACCCGTGTTCAGCATGGAGTAACTGCTTGAATAGGTATTGACAGGCACCTGATTGATGGACTGATAATAGGTTTCTGCCTTGATACGCCAGTCGCTGAATGGCTGAATATTATACCCCAAAACAAAATGATGGCTCTTGGTAAAATCTAGGTTTTTGTTGTTGTAAACGGTATTCCCGCCGGCGTCCGTTTGCTGTAAAAAATATACATTGATGGGCTGCATTTGAGTATGCAAACCATAGCCAAAGTTAAAACTGCTGTTCTTTGTAGCATTATAGATGAACCCTAATCGGGGCTCCACAGCATAAGAATTGTTTAGAAAAAACACTTGCGCATGAAGACCTGCATTCATGGTTAGTTTTTCCGTAACATTATTTTTCAGATGCGCGAACGCCTGTGCTAAATTGGTACTGCTGCGATAATCCCATATTTGTCTGTATTCCTGGTCGATATTCTCTTTTGTTCTGTAGTACAAATCCAGACCGATCACTTCATCCTGAATGCCTGCTTTAAAAAACAGCCTTGAATTTATTTTCGAGTTATAGGTGCTGCTAAAGTTGAAACTTGTTTTTGCCACATTGCTTTCCTCCTTGATAAAATCGGTTTCTGTTAGCCTGTCCGTAGCATATCCCGTTTGGTCAGTGCTTGAATAATTGATTCCAAAGGTTGAACTTATGAAGGATTTTCTATTGATTTGTTTGAAATGATTGACTCCTGCAATACCAATTTTACTGGCAAAATCAACATTGTTTCCGTTGCCATATAACGTATTGGAACTGCCGCCGCCAATTTCAATAGTACTGGTGGCCAATATTCCGAACATGGAAAACTTGCCAATTTTCGAGGTGCCACCATTGATTTTAAACGATAAATCCTGATAGGAAGGTGTGGCGGTGGTGCCGATATCGATGCCAACGGCCTGTGCCACACCCGCCAGCGCATAACGATAACCTACCAGATAAGAAGAGCCTTTGTTCTTATTGATAGGGCCTTCGGTCGTAGCCTCCAGCCCGGTGATAACCCCCACCTGCACCGTCGTTTCTCTTTTTTTATTATTACCATTTCTAAAACCCAGGTCAAAAACACCGGCTGTTGCATTGCCGTATTCGGCAGGAAAGGCCGAGGTAAAGAAATCGGAACTTTTCAAAAGGTTGGTATTTAAAGCACTTACTGCGCCTCCTGTTGTACCCACGGATGCAAAGTGATTCGGATTGGTCACGTTCATGCCGTCGATGCGCCACAAGACACCGACGGGCGAATTACCCCTGATCACAATGTCATTTCTGCTGTCGTCCGGTGCACTCACTCCTGCGAAGTTGGCTACCAATCTTGCAGGGTCACTTCTGCCGCCTGCATAGCGATTTACTTCTTCCATAGAAAAAGTTCGGGCGCTCACACTTGCCATTTTATTAATGGTGCTACCTTTTGTAGTGGCCTTCACTACGACCTCGTTGAGTTTACTAAAGGATTCTTCCAAGGCAATATCGACGATAACCTCCTTGCCCGAAGTGACCACTACATTCGGTATGGTGACGCTTTTATACCCGATGTAGGAGACTTGAATATCGTATCTGTCGGGCGGAATATTGCTGATCGTATAGTTGCCCAGCGTATCGGTAGTGGCGCCCTTTTGCAAGGAGGCGATTTGCACCGATACGCCGATTAAAGGTGTTTGAGAAAGTTTGTCCGTTACAACCCCGCGGATGTTTTGCGTATTATTTTGAGCAAAAGTGAATACAGGAACAAGCAGTAAAAAAAGTAATCTTATCATCTATTGATTTAAGTTTAATGTCAGGTGGATTGACCTGACATTTTTCCTTAGACGATGAAAACCGGTTTTTCCTGCGGGGTGTCGGGTAAGTTATTCCTGGTTTCTATCGGTAAGCATGTTAATAAGTTCTTCGCCCATAAATTCATAATCGTCGGCAATGTGTAATATTTTACTTGCCCTCTACTTCTGCCAACTGCCCATCTCTCCATTCAAGCAGCACATACCGGGTATCTGTTGGGTTGACCGGTTCGAAGGAAAGTTCGAATTCATTTTTTTCAACATCCAATGGCAAGAGTGAACTGAGATAAAAACTGTCCTGCCAGTTTTTCAGGGGCTCATACAGGTCGGCATTCTTTTTCAATTCCCGATCGGCTTTTTCCCGGATCAACGGAAGCTCGTCAAGTATCCGGTAGATGCTACGGAGTTGGGTCTGGAAAGGTCCCCGGCTGTCGCCTTCCAGAATGAATGACGTTTTTCCGTTTTGACCGGACAGTTGATGTTCACTTGTCCAGGAATATGATTGGTTAGGTGCTTTAGACCGAATACGGGCAGTAAGGCTTCCGATCCTTTGATCCGGGATCACAACTTCTCGTCCAAACAAGAAGTCCTTGATATTTTTGAAAATCAACGTGATCATGTGCAGTGTATTTCAACAATTGACGAAAGCAAATTTGACGAAATTTGGCTATGCAGATAACCCTGCGGCACGAATCCAGTCCCGGACGATTGTCGTTAAATCCTCTTTTCTGTTTTCAATCTCCGCCATATTTTTAAAGGAGGCAACGGCCCGGTCGTTTTCCTTCCAGGCCAGCAGTCCGGACGCGTCTTTGATCAGTTTGTCTTTGGGTTGTTCTTTCACCTTCGCGCCCCGATGGAAAATGAGTTGCAACTGCTTGGGCGCCTGAACGCGCATGGTAATGCGGTCTTCGTGGTCGAAACAATAATTGGGCCCGTTCCACTTGATGTTTTCCGTCAGGCCACTGTCGGCGCTTAAAATGAGTTGGCGCAACAGTTCTATTTCATTTCTGAAAGGTGGGTTGAGTACGTCGAGCAGTGCGGTGACTTCGGAGTTGAGGTGGATTTGTTGTTTTTCCATGTTATTATGCCCTGTTGAGTATACTGATGATTAATCTCCTGACCGTTTCCATTTCTTCTGCTTTGCTCGCTGCCACGAAGAGCGTCAGGGCTTTTGTAAATTTCTACTTGATTATTCATGATCTGAAACGTGGTTTAGATGATTATGATAAATGATGTTAACAGGTTAGCGGAAATTATTTCATTCAGTTGGGCTTTCAATGTTTTGCTCATCTGCCTGTTCTGCCAACACTTCGGGTAAGGTTTCGTTGAAATTATGCGATTTGGGTAGGTTTTTTTCGGCATGGTAGGCGTCCGCTTTCAGATAGTTCAGCAAAATATCCCTCGACCAACCAAGGGTAACAGCCTTTTCGGCATAAAACAGGGCTTCGTCATGACTTGTAATTTTGCTTAAAACAAGCAAATTGTGCCCCCAAGGCAAAACTGCGACAGCCTGTCGCAGTTTTGGAGAAGCGCCCTTGTATTGCTCGTAAAAACGCTTCATGTCCCACAAATTACGAGGCGAAAGTCCCATATCAGGGAATTCTG
>JADLCC010000025.1 GCA_020847425.1 Saprospiraceae bacterium | reverse complement strand
TGATCAGGTAGCGGACGCCCGCTATTTTGAAGGCGCGTTGCAGGCCGTACACACCTTCGTTGCCCACGAGGTCGCCGAGGCCCGTTTCGCAGGCCGACAGCACCGCCAATTCGGTGTTGGAAAGGTTTACCTGGCTGATTTCGTAGGCGGTGAGGATGCCGTCTTCGAGGTCGGGGCGCAGGGGCTTGCCCGTTTTCCAGGCGTGGTTGCCGCCCGCCAGCACGAGGCCAGAGCGGATCATGGGGTTTTCGGAGACTTTGAAGACTTTTTCGTTGCTCGTTTGCTCGCCTTTGGGGTCAGGGAAGAAAAAGCCGTGCGTAGCCACGTGCAGGATGCGCGGGGAAGGACTATCTGTGCCAATGGCTTTAAACGATTCTTCGGTGGCCTCTGCGCCTTTTTTCACCGCAGCCGCAATGCCCTGACGCTTCATGGTTTCAGCGGCGGCGCTGATTTCCACTTCGGTCCAGCGGAGGTAGTTCCAGGTGTCGCCGCGCAGGGTGGAGTCGGTTTCTTCTCCCCAATTGGGGCCGCGCCGGGCGGCCAGGTCGTCAGCTTGTGTGCCGGTAGTGGCGGCCACGGATGGCACAGCATCGTACTGGATACCGCCGTAGAGTTGGGCAGTGGCGGTTTGATTCGCCGCCAAAGCGGATGGCACGACCAACTGGCCCGCCTTTGTTCCTTCGGCGAGTGAACGGGTGCTACCCAAAATCGTCAGGTGGTGTTTTTCGGCCAATGTCTTGCCATCGGGCGTGGGAATGGCCGCGAGGTTGAGGCGGTGCAGCAGGCCGGAGGGCGAGGCGTAAACCGTTGTACCTGCGGGGAGTGTGGCGGCAATGGGTTTCCAGATCAGATCGTAGAGTTGACTGCCTTTTTTGTCTGAGGCGTAGAGGTCGTTGTAAAAAGCGGGTTGCGGCTTGGCCTCGGTTTGGAGGAGGACGAGGAGTTGTTTTTCTTCAAAAAGGGGGATGAATTGTAGTGCATCCGCGCCGGGGAAACCCTCCTTTGTAGAGGCTTCGGCGGGTAAAAGGACGAGGGCGGCGTACATCGTACTGTCTGTTTCCTCTTTTTGATAGAACCGGTAACTGACAAACTCGATCGCCGCTTCGCCGGGTTTGAGCGCGGCTTGAACTTCCTGCCAGTAGACTTGCCGCATGGCCTGGTCAAACCCCGCTACCGTCCGCGCGAGGTCTTTTTCGAGGTCGTTGGCCTTGGCTTCTAATTGTGCGACCAAGGCGCTGTCCCGTTTGGCAATGGGTTGGGCGTATTGAGTGGCCAGCCGGCGTTGATTGCCTTTAAGCCGGTTGTATTGTTCAGCGGCAGCCTCATCCGAAAGGGCTAATTGTTTGATCCGGCCGGTGGACTGTAGCAGAAATCCCTTGTAGAATAGGCTATTGTCGTAGCAGACAGGGATTGTTTTTTTACTGCCGACTATTTGGGTGAACGAAAGGGTTTGGTTCTGACTGCTTGAAAACGTGTTTATATAATTGTTCAATTCACTTTCGGAAAGGTGGTGTAACGCTTGTTCAATAAGGCGCCTGTTAACCGTAGACAGTTCAAACAGTAAGGGTTCGGCTTTTTCGTATTGACCCATACCCTGGTACAGCCCCGCCATGTTGTTCAGGCATGTGGCATAATCAGGATGTTGCCTGCCTATGGTTTTTCCCAGGATGGCTTTGGCTTCAAGGTAAAGCGGTTCAGCTTTCTCATATTGGCCCCTGATCTCAGACAACGCCGCCAGGTTGTTCAGGCATAGGGCATAATCGGGATGTTCCCTGCCCAGGGCTTTTTCCCGGATGGCCCTGGATTCAAGGTGGAGGGGTTCTGCTTTATCATATTGGCTCATGTTCTTATACAGCAGCGCCAGGTTGTTCAGGCTTGCGGCATAATCGGGATGTTCTTTTCCCAGGGCTTTTTCCCGGATGGCTTTTGCTTCAAGGTAAAGCGGTTCGGCTTTCTCCTATTGGCCCATGATCCGGTACAGACCCGCCAGATTGCTCAGGCCTATGGCATACTCGGGATGTTCTCTGCCAAAGGCTTTTTCCAGGATGGCTTTTGCTTCAAGGTAAAGTGCTTCGGCTTTCTCATATTGGCCCATGCCCTTATACAGCACCGCCAGGTTGTTCAGGTTTGTGGCATACTTGGGATGCTCTCTCCCTAAAGATTTTTCCAGGATGGCTTGGGCTTCAAGGTAAAGCGGTTCGGCTTTCTCGTATTGGCCCATTTCATGATAAAGATTCGCCAGGCCATTCAGGCCTTCGGCATAGTCGGGATGTTCCCTGCCTAAGGCTTTTCTCTGAATGGCTATGCATTCGTGGTAAATCGGTTCAACTTTCTCGTATTGGCCCATGAACCGGTACAGATCTGCCAGGTTGTTCAGAATTGAGGCATAATCGGGATGTTCCCTGCCCACGGCTTTTTCCTTTATGGCCAAAGATTCAAGGTAGAGGGGTTCGGACTTTTCGTATTGGCCCATGTCCCAGTATAGAACCGCCAGGTTGTTCAGGCTGTGCGCATAATCGGGATGTTCCCTGCCCAGGACTTTTCCCCGGATGGCAATGGATTCAAGGTAGAAGGGTTCGGCTTTTTCGTATTGGCCCATGCTCCGGTACAGATTTGCCAGGCTGCCCAGGCTTGCGGCATAATCGGGATGTTCCCTGCCCAGGGCTTTTTCCCGGATGGCTTTGACTTCAAGGTAGAGCGGTTCTGCTTTCTCATTTTGCCTCATGACCTTATACAGCAGCGCCAGGTTGTGCAGGCTTGCGGCATAATTGGGGTGCTCTTTTCCTAGTATTTTTATACGGATGTCCTTCGTTTCGAGCAGCAAAAGCTCCGCTTTCCCGTAGTTACCCATGTCCATGTATAAGACCCCCAAGTTATTCAAAGTGGAAGCATAATCGAGATGTTCCCTTCCCAGTGCTTTTTCGCGGATGTATTTGGATTCGTTATACCATTTCTCGGCTTCCGGGTTATCGCCTTTTAACTTATTAACCCTTCCTCGATTGAAGCAACAACTGCCATACGCTGCGGACTCCCTCCCTAATTTTTCGAGGGCCAGGTTTTCGGCGGCGGCACTTACTTCCAGGGCTTTGTCAAACTCCTGTTTAGCAGTAAGTATGCGGGATACCTGTATAAGGCTATCCACCTGCCGCAAGGCAACAGAATCAATACTTTGGGCGGTGAGGAAAAAAGGGGCGAGGCAAAGCAGTAAAAACAACAATTTTTGCATGGTGCAGTCAGGTCAGTTTTGCCGAAGGTGGATTCATGTAAAAGAGCAAGGCGCCCGGGTAGACGTTAGCACAATAATTTCCCCAACTACATCGCCAACAATTTTTCCGCCTTCGCTGCATGTCTGCGATAAGGATGCCCGGGGCTTTTCGCTATTTGTTTGAACAATGCCAACGCCTTTCCGCGCTCATCGGCCAGTAGCATCGCCAGGCCCCGATACCATTGCAATTGTGGCTCCCAGGCGCTGTGGCGGCCTTGTATGGAATCGAGGTAAGCCAGGGCCTCATTGCCTTCTCCTGTTTCCAAAAGGCAGTATGCTTTCAGGTAGCGCAGGGTATCGTTCTTCGTCAAAAAGCCTTCCAACTGTTCCAGTTCGAGGTATGCAGCATTAAAATTGCGCTTTTTCAGGTTTTTATCCACTGTTTTGAATGAATTACCGGGTTTCAAACCTTTCAGCGGGTAATCGGTGTACCACAATTGATCGAGCAGAGCTTGCTGGTTTTTGCCCGCTGCAGCGTCGCCGCGCATCATTGACGCATCCGGGGCAGGGTAGCGCGGGTTCGGGAGGCGTTCGTCGGGCGGCAATTGGGCAATGGGGTCGCTTGCTGTTTTTTCCGTGGTGTTTTCGGATGGAACATCCTGGTTAACAACGGGAAATGGCGGTTTCGCAGGCTGCTCGACAGGCTGCTGCTGCGGAGCAGGCGTATCGTTTTTCACAAAAAACAAGTATGCCGCGCCGGCAAGTAATGCCAACGCGACCATTGAAGTAAAGATTCGCCGCCAGTGCAGGCGTCGGTACAAAGCAGCGCGTTCGGCAGCCACCTCGGCTACCTTGGATTCGAGGCGGAGCCCTTGCAAGCCCTCCATCACCTGTTCAGCGGCGCGGCGTTCGGCCTCGTCGGCGTTATCGTTCAAATATTGTTTGAACTCCTCCATTTTTGTGCAATTTGTATCAGTTTTTTCATGCAATCGCTGCGTTTTATTTTAAGCGAATCGGTGGTGCTGTACCGGGTCCAGCCCTGCCGCACGACTTCCTCGTCGCTATATCCGTCGATGTGGTGCAGTCGGACAACCGTTTCGCAAGGCTCGCCCATTTGCGCGAGAAACTGCCGCACGAGGTCGGCCGATTCGTGCTGCCGTTGGGCAGCCTCCACGTCCGGGTCTTGCAGATCGTGGTGGTTTTCAAGCGTTTCGTGCGTTTTTCGATTCGTTCTGGTCATCATCAGGGCCACCCGCCGCATGATTTCTACGAGATAAGTAGAGGGGGCGTGGCCATGAAACTGGTAACTGCCGTCCTTTATTTTTCGCAAAAAAATAAGCGTGCTCTGGTTCAGTACCTCTTCTGCGCTGTCGGGTGCAAGGCCATACTGCCCGACGAGTTTGCGTGCCGAGGGCATGGCCTTGGTTTGTATGCAAAGGATCGCCTTGTTGTCCAGTCTTTTTAATGCCTCAAACAAACGCTCGTTGCTGTCGAACTGACGACAAGTGTTTGCAGGAGCCAGCCACTCGGTAATGCGCATTGTTCTGATGGTTTATTGCATCGAATGTGCCAAAGGTAAGCGGTTGACAGAAAAATATTTAGAGCAGTTTCTCACCACCCTTGCGCCAGATAATTTCTCCCATCGCCAACTACGCCTGCCAGTTCCAGCAGGAGCACGTATTCCTCTGCAATATCAGCAAGCAGAGCGGCCTGGCTGACGAGCAATTTCTGTTGGGCAATTTCCAGTTCGACAATATCCAGCGGCGTGATTTGCGCCCGCAATTCGCGGTTGTCCAGCATTTTTCGGATGAGGCTGTTGTCGATGCGATCCTGCGCGGTATCGAAGGCGCGAAAAAGGTTGTCGAGGCGCAGCCACTGCTGCTCCAGGTCTTTGCGTGTTGCTTCGCGCGCCCAGGCAGCGTCGTGCTGGGCATCGCGCAGATCGAGCACGGCTTTCGATTTTTTGTAGCGGTTGTTGGCCGGCAGCGGCACGGTAAAACCGGCACGCAGGTTGAAGTTGTTGAACGTGTTGAAGCGATTGGGGCGATCGAGGTACAGCGGGTTCTGGTACCCGACGGAGATGTTGTTGAAAAT
This sequence comes from Saprospiraceae bacterium, assembly GCA_020847425.1. Taxonomy (GTDB): domain Bacteria; phylum Bacteroidota; class Bacteroidia; order Chitinophagales; family Saprospiraceae; genus M3007. The sequence goes on along the minus strand of JADLCC010000025.1, from coordinate 17,777 downwards.
CTGCTTGTTCTGGGCGTTGATGTATTGCAGGTTGGCTTGCTCCAGGGCCACTTCCGCGTCTTTGAGTACGAACAGCGGCTGTTGATCCGGTGCTGTAGTTTTGAGCATAGCCGCACGGGCGCGTATCTCGGACAGGGTAATCAGCCCGCTGCGGTCGATGTCGGTAAACGCGCCGGCGTACTGTTGCAAGCGGTTTTTGTGCAGGGCAAGGGTATTGTCGAGATCCTGTAAGGTGAGGCGGTTGCGGTTTAGGTCTTCTTCTACATTGACCACTTTGGCAATTTTTACGTCGAGCACGCCGGATGCCAGCATTTCACGCAGGATCTGGTGTTCTTTTTCCAGCAGCGAATCGAGGCGCAGACAGGCCGCGAGGTGGGGTTCCAGAAAGAGGTAACCGGCCAGGGCTTCATAGCGGTCGATCAATGCTTCCTGCTGCAGGAACAGCCCTTCGGCGCCGAGGGCGGCCACTTCTGCCGTTTTTACCTGCCGTTGCCGGCGGCGTTCCTGCAGGCTGTTGAATGCCACTTGCAACTGATAGGTGTCTTCATTGCGCAGGTACCCGTAAATCGTGTCGCCAAGCGCGCTGCCGTTGATACCGAGGCGAAGGGCAATTTGCCGCAGGAGCGGGTCGTGCATTTTCAGCCCTTGCGCGGTGTTCTGAAGCGCCAGGTTTTGTTGTCGGCGCGTATCCTGCCCGGCCGTAGCCAGTACATCGGAAGTGGAGCGTACCTGCGCTGGCAGGTGCATCGTCATCAGGAAAACGGCAGTGAGCGCCGACAAAAACTGTTTCATTGTACGGCAGGTAGGGTGATGGTAATTTTTTCAGAAATGTAAAAACCGTTGTTTTCCGGCAGACTAATGTACACCTCCCGGCCCCAGGAGTGCACTTCTATAAACTTGCGGAGACGGAGGGGCAATTCCGACATTTTGGGGTTGCTGCCGACAATGGTGCCCCTGGATTTGATTCCCGGGCGGGCAGCAGAGGCCAGTTCTACTTCCTGCCCGATGGAAAAGGGCACCTCAGCCGTTTCATGAATAAAACCGATGATGCGATTGGGTGTCAGCGGATTTATTTTTATCAGGTCATTGTGAGCAGGAATAAGTGCATTGGGGCCGAAAAAAACATTTTCTACATATCCATCTATCGGCGCGATGAGCAGCAAACGGCCGCGTTCGGTTTCGATAAACCCGATTTCGGCCCTGGAAAATGCTGTTTTGCTACCGGCTACATTGCGCAATGCCGACTGCCTGGATTCCAGCAATCGTATTTCTTCCCGGGCTTCGGATTCGAGGTCGGCGATCTGTTTTTGCAGGGCAGATGTTTCCTCGGCAGCAAGTTTACTTTCAGGTGCGGCAGGCAGATCGCCGTATATGTTTTTGCGAAAGGCTGTTTTCAGAGAGTCTTCCGTGCGCAGCACCCGGATTTGTGCTTTGAGTTCGCCCGTTTTGGTACGAACGCTGGCTGCAACGAGTTCTTTTTCTTTTTCCAGCACGGCATGTTCGGAGGCTCGTTCGGTTTCGGTGCGTGTAATTTCACTGCGCCGCTCCACTTCGCTTTTGTTGAGATCAGCGCGGGTAAAAATGGCCAGGGTATCTCCTTTTTTTACCAGACTGCCGATTTGCACCCGTATTTCGCGTACAGCAATATCATGATCAAAGTTGAGTGTACGCGACTCCGTTTCAGCAATGCCGAAGAAAGAATTGCCGCTTTGCCCCTGAAAATCGCGGGCAATCCAGAAACAAGCGAGAAGTGCTGCGGGAAACAGCAGATACAGGATATTGAATTTCATACGATGTTTCTTCAGTAGAGGTTCAATCAACAAGAGCATTTTCCACCAGCGTCTGTTTGCTCAGCCGCCGCACCATAATTCCGTCCAGCGTTTCGATGGTTTGCAGCAGATCGAGGTTGGTGTCGTCGTCGCGGAGAATGAGAAAATATTCGCGTTCCTGCACAACGGCTCCGCCATTTTTCCCGGGTTCGTTGCGAATATCGTCGAGGGTGCTGCGGCGGCAGTATTTTTCAAATATCTGTTCCAGGGCGGGAATTTTTTCACGGTCTTCTATGCGTACGCGCAATTCCCAGATGACATGATTGCCCATATGGAAAGGAGTGAACTTGAGGCAAATGGACACAAAACTGAAAAAAAGTGTACCTGTTATGGCAATGAGAAATACATAGGACCCGCAGGCAATACCCGTGCCCAGGGCAGCAAACATAAAAATGATGTCGCGTGGATCGCGGAACGACGTACGAAAATTGATGATCGTCAAAGCGCCCAGAATACCCAAGCCTGAAGCCACCGAATCACCGATACTCTGCAAAATCATGGTTGCAATCAACGAACTCAGGATGAGCGACTGGATGTAGTTGCCCGTCCGGAGTGTCGTAGGGCTGGTGACCCAGTACACGAAAGCAATCAGCGATGAACACAGAAAGGCCAACAGAAAGGTGAACAACACCATTTCAAAAGTTGGATTCTGGATTTTGGCGTACTGGAAAAAAAACTCCTGCATGAAAAAAAATTGGATACAAATAGAGCGGTTAGGAATTAAACGCGGGCCCAAATCTTCGCAGTTTTTCCCACATTCGGGCAAGTGTACTCCGTTTAGTCACGAATTTTCAAAAAAAGATCACTCAACGAGCAGTTTTTCCATACCAACGGGTTTTCCTGCCGCAAACACAGACAGGAAATAAACGCCGGCCGGCAGGTTGGCCACTGAAAAACTTGTGCCTGTCCATTCGTCGAAACGCTGCATTTGCAGCAACCGGCCGCGCGCATCGAGCAGGCGTATTTCGGCATCGGTTATTGTTTCGGAAACGCTCACCCGCACCTGATCATGGGCCGGGTTGGGAATGACCGACAGGGCAGCGGCAGCTGCAAACACTGACCCGCTGGAGGTAGTCAACATATTTTCCGCAGCAAATGTGGGCGGCATGTCGGTGAAACTACCCGTGCCGTTAAGGTAGCGCCCGTAACTGCGGTCGGCGCTTTGTTCGCCAAAAGTGAGGCTGTCCAGCATCGTACCATCGGAGGCTGCCAGCGACAGAAATTCGCCGGATGCCTTGAGTTTGAAACTGGCGTGCAGGCCCGATTGCGAGCCGTCTTCGTCGGCCCAAACGATGAGGTAGCCGTGCGCAGGGATGATTGTGCCGCTGGGGAAAGCCCATTTGGCGGGGTTATCGGGGTTGTCGGACAGAAACAGCCCGGTGAGGTTGATGTCGGCAGCAGTGTTGTTGTACAGTTCGATCCAGTCTTCCAGTTCGCCGGCCGGGTCGAGGGCGCCGGCTGTGTTGTCGGCCATAAATTCGTTGATAACCACTTCGCCTGCATTGGGCGCTGAGAGGCCGGTTTCGAGGCTAAAAAACTCGTGTTCGGCACGTACGGGCAGGAAAGCGCCGGCGTTGCTGTTTTCTGCATAAATGTAGTATTCGGACTTGGGCGTGAGGGCTGTAAAACTGGCGCCAAAGACGCCGTCGCCTGCCGAGCCGTCCTGGTGCTGCCCGTCGTCGTACATGGTCACGCGGGTAAAGGCATCGGTCGTGGCGCCGCGCCAGCCGAGCAGGGTGCTGGTGCTGGTACCGGTGATTTTGGCCGTAATCCACACTTCGGAGCCGAGTGGCGGCGCTGCCGGAGCTGTCACATCGGAAATGGCAGGTGGCACGGAACTGATTTCCGAGGTGGAAAGCAGGTAGTTTTTACGGCCATTCATGAGCGAAACGATGCCGGGCACGCTGCCGCCACCCGGGCCGCCGCCGCTGCTTGTAGTTCCCCAGTACACATTGGAGAGGAACTGCGCATAGGAATAAAATTTGTGTGTATCGGACTGTACCGCCGCGTCTATAATGGCTTGTTGTTCAAGGGCTTTGTCGAGGTAGTCGCCCGAAATGAATATTTCCTCCAGCATGGTGCGGATATGTGCCAGATACATGCGTTTGTAAGTAGCATTTTGCAGCAGTTTGTTGATCAGGGGCCGGTCTGTAACGGTGGAGACAGCCAGGGGCGACAGGTTTTTCATGGCTGTGGTATCTAGTCCGCCGCCACCGGGGCCGCCGCCGGTGCCGCCGGCGAGGTTTCTGAACCCGCCGAACGACATGTTCAGGTCCCATACGATGCTGCTGAAACGCTGGTTGTCGGTACGATACAGGTAATAATTCTGGGAGAATGTGCCGATATAGGAATCCAGATTGACCAGCAGGTTGTCGAATGCCAGCATCCAGAGGGCGCGGTCGACATCGAGGATTTGGCTGACGGCTGCGGTTTGGTTGTTGAGCGTATCGATCAGGTGGAGCAGATCGGCCCAGCCGGCGTCGCTTTTTATTTCATAAGCCGTTTGATAAAGGGAAGCATCGGCGCCGAGCCATTTCAGGGTCGGGTAATTGCTGGTGCCACCGGGGCCTGCTCCGCCGACGGGTGTGCATTTGAAAAACGCACCTTGCGAACTGGAAAAATGATCGCTGAGAAAAGATTTGTTCACGCTTTCCACATTGGTCATCAGGCCGTAATAACTGCCGTTGATGTACACTTTGGCGAAATTAGCCCTGGGGCAGTGCATGTAGTGACTCAGCGCCCAGTAACTCACCACTTCGCGTACGAAGCTGGGGTCGCTAAAACCATTGCTCAGTTTCAGGTCGGTAAAGCCGTTGAAATCCTGGTTGTTTTTAATGGTATTGAGTTCGATGTGGAGCGGGTTTTTGGAATTACTCGCATTGTAACTGCTGTTTCCCTTGTATTTCACACCACACGAATCGAATGCTACGCCGTTGACTTCCACTGTTTTGGCAATAATATAATCTTCGGTAGTAGAGATCGCAGCGTCCATTTTGGTATCCCAGTCGTTAAAATCAAAAGTAATTCTGATTTCCTGGATGGTAGCAGCATCGTAGAGGTCCTGGGCTGAAACGATAGTGACAATAAACAACAGCAAGAGGCTGGCTGACAGCCGGAGGAATAAAGGTTTCATATTGAATGATAGTAAAGGTGGATACAGATCGTTGGCAAATGTATCCTTAACACGTTGAATGCGCCGGTTGGGTTGCGTGAGGGATCGCTACTTATTACCCAGCACTACAACATCCATGGCGTTCACACTGATCTGCTTGGCGACAGATTGGCGTGTAAACAGGTTTTTAAACTTGTTTTTTTTCAATGCCGCGTGGGTAAATAACACAGGTTGGTCGCTCCGGTTGACGATAATAATCACTTCTTCTTTGCCAAGTTTGCGGCGGAAAGCGTACATCTTTTTTGCGTCATCTGTGGCCAGCGTGGTGTAGTCGCCAAGTCGAATAGACTTATACTGCCGCCGCAAGCCGATGAACTTTTTGTACCAGTCCATTAAACCCTGGTCGAATATGACCTCATCCGGGCTGTGTGTGCTTTGGTCGGGGTTATACGTTTCTGCATCATACTTTTTATCCGGCCACAGCATCGGTTTGCGGCAGTCAGGGTCGTTGGCGCCCCACATCCCCGCTTCATCGCCATAAAAAAACATGGGAGCGCCCAGGTAAAGCATTTGAAATGCGACGATCAGTTTTTGTTTTTGCCTTTGTTCGGGTGTCGGTTTCCGCGCATTGTAATTTTTATTGTTGCTCTTTTGGCTCCAGTTAAAATACTTGCCCCAGTCGCCGAATTTTTTCCCATCCGGGTTGGCGACTGCGCTGGCCAGACGGGTCGCATCATGGCTGTTCATCAGGTTTTGCATATTTAAAGCCACACCTGTACCAAATGCTTCGCGCAATGCTTTCAGCCTGCTGTCCAACTCCGTAACGGTGGAAGCGCTGGTATCCTGCACGAAAAAATCGTGTACGATAAAAGCGAAGTTGTAATTCATGGTAGCGTCGAATTCGTCGCCACGTAAGTAAGGCCTGGTTTTTTCAATCGGATCAACCAATTCGGCTGTCAGATAAGCCTGCGGATTGATGCTGCGCACCCATTTGCGCCAGTCTTTCCAGAAAGGATGGCCGACATCATACGCCACATCCAGCCGCCAGCCGTCGATGCCATACGCAGTCCCTTTATTCATAGGATTCATCCAGCGCATGGTGGAATTAAAAATATACTGCTTCGGACCTGCAACGATGCCGGTACTGTCTTCTTTAATAACGGGCAATGTTTTTACCCCAAACCAGCCTTCATAATCGAACTTCGTGCCTGCAACACTATCCCGCCAACTGACGATATTGAACCAGTCTTTGTATGGCGATGCCTGCTGTTTTTGCACCACATCCTGAAAGGCAAAGTTCTTTACACCCAGGTGGTTGAATACGCCGTCGAAGATGATGTACATCTTGCGTTTGTGTACTTCTTCAATCATTTTCAGTGCAAGCAGATCGGCCTTGGTCCATACCCAGGTTTCCGGTTGCAAAGGGTTTTCGCGCTCCATCATTTGTTTATCACCTTCCGGATCGGGACCAAAAGTCGGGTCCACATGATGGTAACACAGTGCATCGTATTTATGGGAGGAAGGCGACCAGAAAATGGGCGTCAGGTATATGGCATGTACGCCCAGGGATTGTATGTAATCCAGTTTGTCGATAATGCCCTGCAAATCACCGCCATACCTTCTGCGCTGAATATTGAAGTAAATGTTTTTCCCGTTTTTTTGTTCGTACGGCTGTAGTTGATACCAGTCGCTGGTCCAGGGATGGATCTCGAACGGCGATGTGATGTCAAAAGGGTACGCTCCGCTTTGGTCGCTGACTACAGGGTCGTTGTTCAGGTCTCCGTTGCTGAATCTATCCGGGAAGATTTGATACCACACGATGCCTTTGCTCCACTGCGGTGTAAAATCAGTTTGGGCTAAACCGGGAAAAGTAAAGCACAACAGAAATTGAACGAACAGGGCAGTTATCAATAGTTGTTTCATCATCATCTTTTCAATCTTAATGCGGGGAATGAGAAAGTCCGATCGCTTCCGGCAACATATCCATGCGCGCTAAAAAAGCGGGAGGGAGTAGCGCGTTTGTTTCATGGCAGAATTGGTTGGGCAAAACTGCTGAAAAAGCGGGAAACCGGGGCAATTAATTCAGAAAAGACGTGCGGGATCGTTTTAAAGTGCGGTATTCTTTTTTCTTCCAACAAATCGAATTACCGAACCGATACCATTGTGATAAAGCCCTTCATTCAATTCAATTACCGTTTCCTCCAGTTCAATAATCTCGTAATCGGGGAAATCTGCCTGTATTTCGGCTATTGAAAACAACACATCAATGTCTTTTGGACCGCCTACTTTTTCATTTGCCGTTACATATTCAAGATGTTTTTTGCTGAAAGCCTCAAAAATAATGATCCCGTCATTTTTTAAAAATTGGTCGAATGCCTTGTGGTATCGAGATTTAATGTTTGCTGGAAAATGTGCATATATTAAGGCAATAGCGTCAAATTGTTCGGGTTCAAATGCCAATTCTTCTAATGCTCCAACCTGATAGTCTATTGTTACATCGTTTTTTTCCGCAAGCCTAAAGGCTTTGTTTTTTCCTTCTATACTGATGTCGAATGCGGAAACGGTCCAACCCAGTTTGGCCGCAAAAACCGCGTTTCGCCCTTCTCCCTCAGCCGGGAAAAGGATTTTCCCAACACCAAGTTTGGGCAATTGCTCCTTTAAATAATTATTGGGCGCTTCGCCATAAGCGAACGCTTCATTGCTGTACCTGTCGTTCCATCTGACTGTCCAGATGTCTTCTGCATTTTTGTTGTCGGTGCTCATGGTTTTATTTTAAAAGGTGGTGCATGGGATTATTCGTTCAACAAGAGTATGGTTTTTCAGGCATTTTCAGTATTGTTTTTAATCATTTTTTTCTGATTGTATCCTTGGATATTGTATTAGAGAAGGCCAGACCTAGTTGAGCAGTAGGCTTTGTGCTATACGTTTGCGCTCGGTGTTGAAAAAAACACCAAAGCGCGGCGAGGGGGTGTTTGTGGAAGAGGGAGGAACACCGAGAAAGGCGGAAAAGGAACCAAACGTTTGGCAACAGGGTCCAAACTTCTGCGTGATTGGACTAAAGTTTTAGGCTGCGGGTGTAAAATTTTGAGCGACACACCTGAAAATATCTCAAAAAGGCCCAAACACATCTTAAAAATAAAGAAGTGTTTGGTTCTTGAAACGACCCATTTGGCCGCCGGAACTAAAAACAGGGCAAAAGGAGCCAGACTTTTGAAAACAGGGCCTAAACTTTTGTGTGATAGGATTAAAGTTTTCGGCTGCTGGGGTAAGGTTTAGGATGCAACACCGGAAAACATCTCAAAATGACCCAAACGCATTTTAAAATAACCTAAACATATGGGTTACGTATCCAAATGTTTAGGTTGAAGTGTTTTTTACTTTGCCAGTTGCTTCTATTTGTAACAAGGGAACATTGTGCGCTCTACGTTAGCGGCAGGTCGAAAAAGACACTGCCAAGGCGCTGGACGCGGGTGAGATGGGTATGGGTAGAACACCTGCCAAGGCTGAAAAAAGGCCGAAACTTGGTCCATTCTTTCGCCCACCCCCTACCTCACCAACAAAAACGTCAAACTTTGGCACTTTCTACGCTCCGCGTCATCCACCTTTAACAAATACATCCCTTCCGGATACGCAGAAACTTCGATGCGTTCCACCTGATTACGGAAAGGCATTTTTTGAATCAGTTGCCCCGACACATTATATATGGACAGTTGCCCCTCGTCAGGGAGTGCTCCATCCGACCAATACACAACCAAGTAATCGGAAGCCGGATTGGGTGTTATGCGCAGTTGGCTGTTGGGGTTGATCGAGCCAACCGAACTGGTCAGATCGGCAACGGTGAATGCAACCTGACGGGTACAGCCATTAGCATCGGTTACGATAACGGAATAAGTTCCGGGGGCCAATTGCGAAAGCACCGGCAGCTCGCTTTGTGCAGGGTCGTTCCAGAGATACGAATACCCCGGCGTGCCGCCACTGACCGTTAGCGTTATCGAGCCGTTATTGGCGCCACTGGTACTGTTTTGTACCTCAGCCTGGACGATAATGGGCAAAACCTGATCAATATCAAATTCAAACTCGGTCGTGGTTCCCGTGGGGTACGTTGCCTGAAGCCGGTAATGCCCCGCGCCCAATTGATCGAGTGGGCGGTTGGGAAGCAGTTTGTACTGCATTCCGCCGCAACCGCCGTATTCGTCGATCATGATCTCGCCGTCATCACCGGTATGACAGGAAATAGGAGAAATATGAAAATCGAGGTACACCGGCTCGCGTTGGAAAACGGATACTTTATCGCCCGTCCATTCGGCGACAAGCATACGCTGGTCGGGCGCAAATGAAATAGATTGACCCCAGCCGAGATTGGCGTCGATGACATATTGAAACTGCCCTGCGGTATCATAAACCTGTATCTGATCTTCTATTCCGTTGGTACGCGCGATGTAAAGCAGTTGGTCATATGGATTGAATGCTAAAGCGTCAAAATAATATTGAAGCGACAGATTTGGCGGCGTGGTAATTTGCCAATCGGGAATCAAGACGCCATCGGTGGTGTATTTTTTAAGAAAAAATGTACTGGTAGAGATGAAAAGATGCCCCATTCCGCCGGACGTTATCCGTGTCGGCCCGCCGTCCCATGTAAAATCCCAACTGTTGATCAACGTGCCTTCAGGGTTAAAAACATACACTTTTTTTTGGCCGATCGAGGTCGCAAAAACCCGGAACTGCTCGTCGACATAAATATCATTCACCCCTCCGAAGGCATCGAATGACTGTAGCAATTGACCTTGTTGGTTATATTTTTGAACGAATTGTTCGCCGTTATTGAAGGCGAAATACAAGTTGCCTTCCTGATCCATGAACCGGAGATCACCCGGGATATTCCATATTTCAATCAACTGATTGTTTTTATCGTATTTTAAAAGGCCATTTATTTGACTGGATACAAACAGGACGCTATCAGGCGTCATAATAGCGCCGGTACAGAAAACGGACACATTGTCGGTGGCCAATGATTGTTGAAAACACCATGCGTCGCCATAGGAAGTCAACACCAGGTCACTGCCATTACAGTCTTCGTCTATCCCGTTGTTGGGCACTTCGAGCGCGTCGGGATACACCGTGGCATCGGCGTCATTACAATCGACGAGAACATTAAATCCGTCGCTGTCTTCGTCGACCATTTGCGCGACCCCGTCACAATCTTCATCCACATCATTATTCCAGATTTCAACCGCCAGCGGGTTTATGTCGGGATCATTGTCGTTGCAGTCAAAGAATGCAAAAAATCCATCGCCGTCCATATCGACGGTTAAATCGTCGCAATTGTCGCTTATTTGTGTCAGGGTGTTGCAACCGGATGCGTTTGCTTGAATCAACGACGTGCCGCCCATGCTTAAATATTGACAAATATTGGGCAGCGCGCAAAAGGATAAATCATTGTTCAACCGAATCTTGAGATCCGTAATATCGGAAGGATCGATATGGTGTATACCGGACAAACTGGACAGTCCGTCCAGGTTCTGAATGGTGAGCGTACCCTGCATAGCGGTCAAACTATCGAAGGGGTTCAGAGCGCCCAGTGCGGTAAGCGAAATGAGTTCGAAACTACCGCCTACGTCTTTCAGGCGTTTTAGTCCGCTGATATCGTTTAATGATGCCAAACTGATAAGCCTGAAGTCTGCGCCTACATGTTGCAAACGACTCAGGTTGTTCACATGGGTTATATCGCCGGCCTGCAGGACAAGTTGTCCGCTAATGTTTTCAACATGCTCAAAGGCGTTAAACTCGGATAAGTTACTTAAATTGATCGACACAGAACCGTTTATCTCATCGACCTGCTGAAACAGGTTAAGTTGATGCAGGTTATTGCAAAAAGCGAATTCTACCCCGCCGCCTATCTGGGTAACAGTATTCAAAGCGGATACGTCGCTTAAGGCCGTGTTATTGAGTACATGAATATCCCCGCCAATGGCGGTCAATGCCTGCAAACCGAAAAAACTGCTGATGCCATCTTGCAGGCTGACGGTAAAATTGCCGCCGATGTTCGTCAGACCGGATAAACCCGTCAGGTTGCTGATTTGGTCGTTTGAAATCAAGGAAAAATTTCCATCAATCGAATGTAGTTGTTCCAGCCCGTGCAGGGCGCTCAGGTTTTGTGCGGCTTGTATGCGAAAATTGCCCCCTATCTGCTGAAGATGGTTAAATCCGCTCAATGTTTGTATGGGCGATTGTAGCGTGTTGCTGTGGATATATAGTTCGCCGCCGATACGCTCCAGGCCTTGAAAGCCGTCTATACTGGCCAAATTCGGACTCAGGTTAATTTCCAGATCCCCTTCGATAGCCTCGATACCATACAAACTGTCGAGATGAATGAGCGAAGTGCCGTCTATGGTTACGTCTCCAGTAATAACCTTACACCCAGGGTAATTCTGCCTGAATGTATTTGCATGGTTCTGGCCAATAAACGTTATGCCTTGTGGCAGGCAGGTGGAGTCGGATTGAGCGGCCACCCGGCCTAAATAGAATAGAATGAAAAAAACGCCCAGGAATGATGTATAAGATTTTCCCATTGAAAGTAGTTATTAAACCATGATTCGCATTATTAGTTATCTATGTTGATAATCAGGCATTTGAAAACATTTTTCACCCTTAATGGTCTACCATTACCTATCAAACTCTTTATATCCAATCGAAGGGTCATAGTCATTTTTAGTAAACAATGAATGTAACTCACTCTCCGTTTTTTTTGACCTGAAAATAGGGAACATTAACTGAACGTACCAAGGTTCTTTCATTTTGTTCCATGCGCCAAATTTTGTCGGATACTGACGGGTGATTTTTGCAGTGCCGAAAATTACATCCCAAATGAAGAGCAAATTCCCGTAGTTGCCATTTGGATGAGAAATTCCATCTTCTGCGGTTAATCCGTGGTGCGCAAAATGGGTGCTTGGTGTGGAAATTGTCCGTTCAACTACCCAAGCCAAAGGGTTCAAAAATTTATATTTATACAAAAACCTATCCCACTTTGTTTCGCTATGGGCCAATAGAATTACGGTCAATTTTATAGGCAAATAAACCAAATAAACATATCCCATTCCCAAATAGACCAAAATGGCAGTGAGCCAAATCCCGGGCATCAAAGCATAATATAAAATTGCATTCCTGTAGGTAACCAGTACGCCCATTTCTTCCACAACATGGTGCGGCCTGTGCAGTTTCCACATCGTACGATTGATATGTGACAGCCGATGCCACCAATATTGCGTCATATCATCCAAGATGAGAAAAGCCAGAATTTGCCACCCAATTGGAAGATTGAGATAGTAATCTTCGTAAACGGGGAACCAGGTTTTACCTATCCAGATAGTTAGAATAAAAATTCCAGGCTGAACAAGCGTGGGTAGCGTTAACAGGCTAATTAACTCAATTGTCCAGTCATTTTTAGTTCTTTTATCTTGAAGATACAATCCTCCAAGTGATTCCAAAATGCCCAATACAAGCAATAATACCGCTGGTATTAACTTGCTAATCAACTCATTATTCATTACTCGTTCATTTATTTCTTGATTTGCTTTCCGCTTAGCGGTTTTGGTGTCGAAGATACGGCGCTTAGGAATAATTTGTGACTCCAGTTTACCGCACTATCAGCACCTTCCTCGAAGCGCGTTCACTGCCCTTGTTCACTGCTCATTTTTTTCTAGCGTTGAGTTACATCCTCATTACAAGCAGAGGCCCAACGCCGCATGTGGTGTTTTTTTTAGCCCAGGTGTTTCACTCCTTGTATTCGGCCTTGCATGGCGTTCGCCGCACTCGCCGCTCGTGGGTGGTTTTAAGGGGCAGAATACCTGCCGGGGCGGAAAGTGCCACGCTTAGGAGGCATTTTCGCACATCTTTTATTCGTGGAATTATTATTTCAATTGCAAACTGTCCACCGGGATATTAGATTTTGCATTCCAAAATGCTGAAACATTAACTATCTTCCAACCGTCCGATTGTTTTTCCATGATTCGGGTTTCTTGGCTGATTCTATAGAATTTATTTTCTTTATCAGCATTATATTGTTTCCAAATCAGATAAGCCCAATGGCTGCATCAAATGTGCCGTCATCATTATTCCACGCTTGCATTGCATAATTTTCGTGGCTCCAATTGTTTGCCCAGCAATCATAGTTGCCGTCAAAAAAACATTTGGTTTCATTTTCGATAACTTTCATGATTGCGTCTGTCTCAACCGACGCATCAAAAGTGACTTTCGGCTGGGTCTCTACTTTCTTTTTTTCTGCTTGTTGGCAGGAAAAGAAAAGGCAAATAATCGTAAATGTAAAAATTGATGCTTTTTTCATTTTTTTCTGTTTTTTTAAGAAGTTGAATATCGTGTATTATATTTAAAAAGTCATGTCGGCTGTCTGGATAGGTTATTTATATTATTTTCTGTCCCGCTCGGTCATCTCGTTTTTATGTATTTCGATGTCGTAATGGCTGTCTTGCTCGGCTATCTTTTGTTACTTTTTGTCTCGCTGCGTGTTATTCTTACTATTATTACTTTTTATTTTTTGTTTCCACTAACGTTTGGCTTGCCGCCGTGCCGCCGTGCGCTGGCTTTGCGGGCTGGCTGTTTGGCGGCATGGACAGCAAGCCGTTGTTAGGTGCTGCCCTTTCTTCTGTCGTTTCAGTTTATGCTTTACTATCTTGCAAAATGATTTTTTGATGTCCAGCAGAAATACATAAGCAAAAAAAAACTAACCGAAGCAAGTAAAGCATGTTGCCAAAATTTGGAATAAATGTCAAGGAATAAAATAGCTGAAAATGTAAGAATAGTTAGATACAACCCCCACATTTTTCCAAACCAAATTGCTATTAAAGAAAGTATAGTAACTATTGGAATTAGCGCAATTAGTTTTATTTGTGTCAGGGAAAATACTGGGTAGATGCTATTTAATATTTCCGTGTCAAATAATAATTTATATGCTCCAAAGCTATTTGATAGCATAAGTAGAATAACCAGAATACTTAAACCTGCTTTTCGCTTGCTATTACTCATTTAGCACTGAATTTTTTAATCACATTCTCAACTCTTTTTCTTTTCGTATCTTTTTCAATGTCAGCAACCCGTGAAGTAAGAGTTTTAATGAAAAGTGTTTTGTTTTTGTCATTAATGATTGGCATTGCTTTCTCTGCATACATTGGTAGCTGATTTGTCGGACTACTTAAAAGTTGTTCCATAAGCAATGAAAAGGCGTTATCGGCATATTGGTTTAGGGAACATAACTTGATTAAAATATTTACTCCGTAGTCCTTTGTAATTACGGAACCTCTATCTGCTGCTGCAATAATTTTTACAAGCGAAGAATAAATAACTTTTGGGTTTTCAAGTGTAATGGTATTAATTGCTGTCATTGCACCCCATTGAAGCCTGTTGTTTTTATGCTCGAGTAAAGCAATAAATTCTTTTGCATAGTCCGAAATCAGTGAAGGATTTATTTCTCCAATTTCATAGAGGACTTTGATACAATCGTTTTGAATGTCTTTGCTCTTGTTATTGAGATTGTCAACAAGTTCTTGAACAGCTTTTTTATCCTTTTTTGTCGCAATTTGTTTAGCCAACTCCTGGTTGGGCACTTCGTCTCTGCGGTCAAGAGAAGATGCAAGTTTTGGGATTATGCTCATTTTGTCCAGCGTTTTAGTTTAGGAATTCCTTTTGTGAAAAGTCCTGCAAGAAAGCCGGGAAATCCCATTTCTTTCATTTTGCCTTTTGAAAACTCTTGCATTTGAGAAGCTGTCCAGTCAGGTTGTTTAAACTGTCCGTTTTCGTAGCAATAAGCACAATACATTTTGCTGATACTTTTGTCAGCATTAGTTCCGCCACCGTTTGGCGATTTTTTCAGAGGCATTCCGCAACTCTGACAATTTTTGTAAGTCTGTTCCATTTTTTGAAAATTAATTTATTGCAAAGTAAAGAACACTCACTGACAACCCTATGTCAGTGAGTTTAAATTTATTTTTTTAGTGCAAGGATTTAATATACTCATTGATGTCATAATGCTTAGTTTTTCTAAAAATCTCACCCTTGTTTTTCAAGTTGGTTATTTGATTTACTTTAAAGTCCCTGTATGCTTTCCTTTTCCAACACCAAGCAACCAAGTGCCATTGGTTTGAATAAAAAGTAAGTCCAATTGGCTCGATTTCCCTTTGGCTTTTTTCTGCGTTATTGTCTGTGTATTCTATGAATAAGATTTGTTTGTTTGTTATTGATTTTTGTATTGCTGTTAAATAATCCGAGCTGTCGGTTTCAGTTGGCGATTTGTAAATTCTGATTTGGGATTGCAAAAAGTCAGCGTTGTCCTTATCCGTTTTGCGAAGAACTGATTTGATTTTACTAATTGCATTTTCAATGTTTGTTCGTGTGGTTTTGTCTGCAAACTTGTCGGAGAGAGTTGTGATTAAAATTAAGGCATTTGCCTCTTCACTTGTCAACGAGATGGGTGGTAGAAAAAAACCTTGAAGAATTGAGTAACCTTTATTTGCTTCAAAGTCTATTGGAACACCAATTTCTCCGAGTGCTTTAAGGTCTCTATATACTGTCCGTTCACTAATTTCATACTTGTCGGCAATAAATTCTGCTGTCACAAATTTTCTTGATTGTAACGTGGTTAAAATAGCAACAAGTCTGTCAATTCTGTTCATTGTTTTTGTCTATCGTGTTGGTCGTCACAGGGTTGCACCTAACGGTTGCATGGGCGACGTGGCGGCGAGCGTTGACTTTGCGGGTTGGGCTTTCGCCGCCATGTGCGACCATGCTTTGTTAGTGGCTGGCTTTACTTCTTTCATTCGCCACATATTTTGCATATTCAAATCCGCCATTCTTGGGTATCCCATAGACTGGAAAATTTAAATCTTCCGTTTCTTTATCACCATAGAAGAAGTTCAGATTTAAATTATAGTCAACAGAATTGACATTCTGAATGAAATGTTTTTTAAGCATTTCAATATCGCACATTTCCCAATATGACAATTGTTTGCCACAGGCAATATTTACATACACTTCTTGTTCAAAGCAATCATAAAGAGTTTCAGGCTTCCCTTTTTTTATCCAATAAATGGTTCTATGCACATATTCTTTTGTTCTTTGGGCTATGATTTCCTCACTTACGGTTTCACTTGTCCAAAAGATGGGTGTACAAAAATTTCGCTTGATTAACCCGTCAAATTCAAATTTGCTCTTATAGTCTGTTACAGCATAGTTAGACCATGAGCCTTCTACATCGTCAATTAAATTGATGGCAACCTGTAAAGTACGGTCTGATGAACCACTCAATTCCGAATTAATTTGTTCAAGGCTTTTCTTTACCAACTCCTCCGCATCAAATTCAATTAATGCCTGTATTTTATACAATGCAAGTTCCTTTCCCATTGGATTGAAACCCGCAATTGGCAAAATCATTTCATCTTTATCTGTTCCTTGCAATAAATACAAATATTTATCAAATCGCTCTTTGTTCCTCGGCAATTGATACAAGCCTAAAATCTTATCCAAAACTTTTAGTAACTCGAATTTCATTTTTATTTTTTTGCTTTGCTTGCCACTAACGTGAGCGTGACTGCCATACATACCGCTGCGATTAGCGAGCGGTTGGCAGCCACGCAGAGTTAGCACAATTATTATCTTTATATTTCACGCCTTAGTTGCAACATCTCCTGAGTTGTGATGATGTTTTTGAAACCTTTTTTGCTCAACCCACCAATCAGTAGTTTATCACCAGTCCAAAGTTTGATGTCAAGGAATAGGCTGAGGGCAACGAAAGTTATGTCGTCCATATCTATGTCTCTCACAAGGTCAGCGGCGTTTTGCCAAAACTCAAAAGGAATCGTACTTTCTGAGAAGAAATCAACTTGTTTATAAACTAAAAACTCTACTTCACCATATTCACGCTCATCGTATCCCGTTAACTTGATTATTTTATCTTTATGGTCGTTAATCTCTTCCTTTAGGTATTCACAGGCGTAAAAGGAGAAAGTATCCTGAGAATTCAAGATGATGTCACCAATGCTACTTTCCGGATTAAGCATGGCACTAAACACGATATTGCTGTCCACTACGACTTTCATTCTCCGGGCAGAAAGCGATGTTTATTTTTCTCCCACCAACTCTTATTGACTTCTCTGGCGAGTTTGTCTACATCTTCTTGGGTCGCCTTGCTCTTGGCAACAAGTTCTTTGTACCGCAGGTAGTCCAAAAATCTTTGAATCTCCTCGATATTAATATTCGTTGGCAGTTTTACGATTATTGCGTCTGCCGTGCGTTCGATGGTCATGATAAATAATCTTAGTTAGACCCCAAAGATACAGAAAATTTAGCGATTATCCAGACCCGAAGCAGATATCCCAAGGCTGGATATCCGGCATCAAACCCCGCATCAACTGTTCTTCCAAATCTGTAAATTCGTTGATAATCAATATTTTATATTCGATATCGCGCTCGGATATTTTTCAAACATGGAAGCCGATCATTCAGGAGAATGCCCCGAACCAAACTCGCTACGACTACCCGCTGTCCGCCAAAAAAACGCTGGCAATCAATATTTATCGTGGTCGTTGCGGTCAATGCCCCGCTATACGTACCACGCTCGGCTACATTATTTAACTTTGATGTGGAGGGAGGCACTCAAGCGCAACACCACCGCAGTGTTTACGGCCTGCTATGTCCTTTTCAAAGGAGTGATATTATGTAAGTTTAGTTGCAAGTATTAAGGGTGATTAAGGTATACTTTAGCCGCAGGTCGGAGACACTGCGGCGGCGTTGCGCTTGGACAAAGTGGGACCTGACGGGGCAAAAAATGT
>JADLCC010000024.1 GCA_020847425.1 Saprospiraceae bacterium | reverse complement strand
GGGCGGGATTGCCATCCGGGTGCAGCGGCAAACCCACAACAAACCTTTCCACCTCTTCTTCCAGACAGTATTTTTCCAAAAAAACCAGGACTTCCGCAGTCGGAACCGTCGTCAGGCCGCTGGCAATAATTTTCAGCGGGTCCGTGACGGCGATTCCGGTGCGTTTCAAGCCGAAGTCGATAGCGAGAATGCGTCCCATTATCTGATATCCTGCGTACCCGGCAGACCTGGCAAAGTAGGCGCCGAAGGCAGGTATGTTCCAAATTTTTGATTCAATTCATTTTTCAGTGCGTCATCTTTCAATTGGTCTGCCATACCTATCAGGTTTTGCGCAGTGTTCATGGTAAACTGGTTGTCCTGCTGATACGAGCCCTGGAATTTCGGCGACAGCGATTTGTAAAAGCGCAATTGCTGTTCCAGCGAACCCGCGATATCCCGAATCCGCGCAGCGGCTTTGTCTTTGGCATCCGCCCGGATGTAGATATCGGCCATAAATGCGGAGAACTGGTCGTACTGGAAATTGTAGGACGGGAAAACCTCGAAGTACTTGTCGGTCAGCGCAATGGCTTTATCTTTTTTGCCTTCCACCACCAATTGACGCGCCAGACGGATCATGGTCACCCGCATGGTTTGCAGACTGGGCAGGTATGAGCGATCGACATGGAGCCGTTCTTTGTCAAAATTGCCCCATTTCCATTTGTTCATGATGTTGTCGTAAGCCGTTTCGGTATCCACGCCACCGCTGCCGATAATGCCATAAGCCTCGTTGGCGCCCACACCTTTTTTAGGCACCAGGCGCAGGCTCAGGCCTTCGAGTTGCAGGTAATCCTGCAGGCCGAGCAATTTGTCCTCCCGGCAGGTCACAGCCCAGTAAATCGGGCGTTTCCAGATATTGGAAGCGACGAGGTCCATAATAGCCAGTTCATCCTTGATCAGGAACGGGTTTTTGTCATCCACATCCAGTTTGAAATGCATGGTATCAACAATCGCGGAATCGCCGGCCATGATGATTTTGTTGGCGATGGCTGCCTGTTTGTTGACCGGAATGGCAATTTTATTGGTCGGCAGGTAAGTATCGAAATCGCGGCCGCCCTGCGAAGGCAGTTTGTGGTCTTCGGCCAGGAATTTCATCACCTGATCGATCGTCATTTCCCTGTCGCCGCCGGGGGCGTAGTACGGTGTTTGAATCCGTTTGAATCCGCGCAGTTTATCCCTCGGAATCGTCATATCGAGCGCCGGGGAATTATTGACGGAGCGGCGGAGTTGGTCTATGTACCAGTCTACCGCAATCAGCGAGAGGTTGACTACCCGAACATCCGTGCGGATACCTTCCACTTCCTGGCAATACCAGAGCGGGTAGGTGTCATTGTCGCCGTAGGTGAAAATAATCGAATTGGGCGCGCAGGAGTTGAGGAAATTGCTGGCGTAATCGCGGCTGGCAAAGTGCTTGGAGCGGCTGTGGTCGTCCCAGTTTTGGGTAACCATCAGCAGGGGCGCCGACAGTCCGATCAAGGCCGCAACCGGTGCTGCCGCAGCAGCCAGTTTCAGTCGGTTGGCCAGCAAGTCGTATAGCGCCAGCACACTCAGCCCTATCCAGATCGTATAGGTGAAAAACGAGCCCGCCAGTACGTAGTCGCGTTCGCGCGGTTCATTCGGTGGCTGGTTGGAATACACAATAATACCGATGCCGGTGATGATAAACAGCGAGAGAATGGCTGCAAAATCGCGCGGCCTGCGTTTGTAATGGAAATACATGCCCAGCAGTCCGAGCAGGAACGGGATCATGTAATATTTGTTCTTGGCCTGGTCATTTTTTTGAAAATCAGGCAGTTGCGATTGGTCGCCCAGTCGCGCATTATCTATAATATCGAAGCCGCTGATCCAGTTGCCGGAAGTAACATCCCAGGCATAATAGCCTTGTTCGCCGTTTTGGCGACCGGAAAAGTTCCACATGAAGTAGCGCCAGTACATCCAGCCCAACTGGTATTTCCAGAAAAATTCGATGTTGTCGCCAAAAGTAGGTTCGCCGGAAGGTTTGTCGATCCAGCGCCGGTACAGTGCCGGACGGCTTTGTGAATAGTCGCCCATCCTTGGAAACAGCGTTTGCGTGCCGGCAGGATAAGTATAGTCCAGTTTTTCGTCCACCACTTCGTAGCGGTCGCCGACGCGGCCATAACGTTCTTCCGACTCCATGCCACTCGGGCGGGCATCGAAATGCGGGCCGCGCAGCAGCGGGCGTTCGCCGTATTGCTCGCGGTTGAGGTATGGTAACAGGCGCATCGGATCCGAAGGATCGTTCATGTTGATCGGCGGATTGGCGCTTGCGCGAATAATCACCATACCGTACGACATGTAGGCAATGACCACCACGGACATGGCTACAACGATGCGTTGCAGCAGGCCGTTGCCGCTGCGGTGCGCCCTGCGCAGGCCGTACCAGATGGCGCCGCCAAACAGCAGCACGACCGGAATAATACCCGAGAAAAAGGGCAAGCCGAGGCTGTTGACCATAAATTTGTCAAATCCTGACCACAGGTTGGGGATACCGGCGATGACCACTTTTTGAATGGCAACGATAAATACAACACCGATGGCAGCGGCAATGAGCGTGCCTTTGACCGTAGGTTTTGAATTTTTCTTGAAATAATACAACATGGCCAGCGCCGGAAAGGTCAGCAAACTGAGCAAGTGAACGCCAATGGACAGGGCTGTGGAATAAAACGCAAAAACCAGCCAGCGGTCCGCTTCGGGGGTGTCGGGCAGGTTGTACCACTTCAGGGTAGCCCACAAGGTCATGCAGGTGAAAAAGGTGGACATGGCATACACCTCGCCTTCTACCGCTGAAAACCAGATGGAAGAAGTGAAAGCGGTAGCCAGACCAGCCACGAGGCCTGCTGCCAGGGTAGCGATGGCTTCATTGCCGACAGGATCGCTTGCCCGGCCCACCAGAATGAGCCTGCCGAGGATCGTGGTGCTCCAGCAGACAAACATGGCAGCAAATGCCGTGGAAATTGCAGAAAGCAGGTTGACAGAATAGGCGATCGAAGCAGGGTCGCTCGAAACAAGGGATGCTACCCAGGTGAAAAGCCGGCCAACCAGCAGGAAAATAGGCGCACCGGGTGGGTGCACTACCTGCAATTTATAGGCGCCTGAAATAAATTCTCCACAATCCCAAAGGCTGCCCGTGGGCTCCGCCGCAGCACCCAATACCAGTGCCGCTATGATAAAAGTGAACCAGCCTGCGAGGTTATTTAACGTTTTAAAGGAAGTCATTATCCAGTTTATAATTTTGAAAGGAAGCGCAAAACTAATAAAGTCCGCTCAACGCCAATGATTAAAGCAGGCATTTTTCAGATGATAGAGCCTGAGGGCGGCGAACAGGTTGCATTTTGGGTAAAAAGGAAGCGGATGATGTAGGGTTGATAAGGGTTTATGAAGGTTGATAATGGCTTATGAAGGTTGATAAAAGCCGGTCGGTATTAGCGAGGTTGTTACAGGCTGGCAAAGGGGCAGCGCCCCTTTGCCAGCCTGTTCAAATAAAGATTGTTGCTCCGGCACCCGAGTAAAACATCCCTCGCCCAGGCAAAAAAAATCCTGCATATCTCCTATAGAAATATGCAGGAAAACAGAGAAGCGCCGATGTTGTCACATCTCACCTCTCACGTCTGTTACAGTCCCAGTTTTTGCTTTACCAGAGCCGTCACATCGTCCGATTCGGCAGCAAACAGGGTTACGCCTGAACTGGTGTCAAAAATCATCAGGTAACCTTTTTCCTTGGCGACTTCCTTGATAGCGCCTTCCACTTTAGCGAGGATCGGCGTCAGCAGTTGTTCGCGTTTGGTAGCAGCCATTTGCTGGGCATCCTGTTCGAATTTCTGGATAGACTCCTGTTGTTTTTTCAATTCTTCCTGGCGCGTTTGGGCTTGTACCGGCGTCAGAATGCCTGCATTGTAATCTTTTTCCAGGGCAGCATAAGCTTCCTGAAATGCTTTAGTCATCACCGAATCCTTAACGGAGAGTGAATCAGTGTACACTTTCATGGCTACATTAGCCTTCTTGGTATCTGGCAGCAGTTCCAGCAGATTACCGAGGTTCATGTGGCCGTATTTGGGCTGCGCTTGGGCAGAGAGCGTGGTCGCGCCGATCAAAATGGTAATCAGGACTGCGAAAGGTGTTTTACGAAACATCGTTTGAAAAAATGTGTTTTTTAATATAGGAAAACGAAAACGGTGGCAAAAGTAACATTTTGCGGTAGACAAGTGGCTTTTAACGGTCGACTCTGAACTTATTTTATTCACAGGTAACGTTTAACGGGGCAAATTTGCGCCTTAAAGCCGCATAAATAACACTTCAAACGTATTGGAAGTGGCAGACGTTAAAGTTGCGTTAAGCCTGCCGGAAGTTAAGGGCCAAAATGCTCATGGACTACGTTTCTTTGGCGTACCTTTCGGTTCCACAATTCTTTATCTGTATCATTTTTCACGAAAATCAGCCCGGTGCTGGTCATTACAGTATGAAACAAGTTCTCGCGTTCAGCATATTTTTCTTTGCATGTTGTGCTATTGCTATTGCTCAGGAAAACCCAAAACCTGACCTTATCCAACTGTCGGGTATCATTGTTGCCGAGGTGGACGGTCGCCGTACGATAGTTCCCTATGCCACTGTTCACCTGCCTGAAAAACGCCGGGGTACGTATTCCGATTACCGCGGCTTTTTTACGATTGTTGTCGAACGCGGCGATAAAGTGCGTTTTAACAGCATCGGTTTCGACCCGGTAGTCATTACGATTCCCGATACGCTGACGCAGGACCGGTACTCGCTGGTGCAGATTATGACCCAGGATACCATCATGCTGCCCATGACGGTCATTTTTCCCTGGCCCTCCAAAGAACATTTTAAAGTGGAATTCCTGAAAATGGATGTGACGCCCGAACTGCAACGCCGGGCTACGGAAAATCTAGCCAATGACTACCTTGATGACGCCCGCAAAAATCCGGATATGGTGGCCTATGGCGGCCGCGAAAGCGCCAATTTTTACCTGCGCCAGCAATCCCGCGAATATGTTTACCTGGGACAAACGCCTCCGATGAATATTTTTAGCCCGCTGGCCTGGGGGCAGTTTATCAAGGCGTGGAAGGATGGGGATTTTAAGAAGAAGAAAAAGGAGTGATGAGTTATAAGTGATGAGTTATGAGTTATTGGCTTTTCAGGCAGGGATGGGAAAATATCACACTGGAATGGGAAATATAGGATACATTCTTTCCCATTCCAGCCTGAAACTCCAATAACTCATAACTCATCACTTATAACTCATAACTATTTCAACGCTGCTTTCCGCAGTCGCTTCAAAAACGGCGATGCAAAAATAAACGACTGCAAATTTTCATTGTCGCTGGCCAGTACCTCATCCTTCGTGCCGCTCCATTCGAGGCGGCCTTCGTGTAGGAAACAGATGTTTTCGCCAATTTCCATCACAGAGTTCATATCGTGGGTATTGATAATCGTCGTGATATCATTTTCGTGGGTGATACTGCTGATCAGTTCGTCGATCAGGATACTCGTTTTCGGATCGAGGCCGGAGTTTGGTTCGTCACAAAACAGGTATTGAGGTTGCAGCACGATAGCGCGGGCGATACCCACGCGTTTTTGCATACCGCCTGACAGTTCGGAGGGGTATTTTTTATTGTTCCCGCCCAGGTTCACCCGTTCGAGGCAATAGTTGACGCGCTCCAGTTTTTCCTTGTAGGTTTTGTGTGTAAACATATCGAGCGGGAAACGGATATTTTCTTCCACACTCAGCGAGTCGAACAGGGCCGAACCCTGAAACAACATCCCGATTTTCATACGGATAGCCCGCATACCCGCTTTGTCGAGGTTGGTGAAATTTACTTCGTCGTACATCACCTGGCCGCTGGTCGGCACTTGCAGGCCCACGAGAATTTTCAACAGAACGGTTTTGCCTGCTCCCGAGCGCCCGATAATCAGGTTGGTTTTGCCTGCTTCGAAAGTGAAATCGATACCCTTCAGCACCTGCTGGTCGCCGAAAGTTTTTAGCACTTGTTCTGCTTGGATCATGGATGTTTCAATGCTTGGGTTGTGAATCGGGACAAATGTAGGCAGTCAGTTTGAAAGCGACAGCGCTATTACCATTTTTCCAATCGAATGGACAGAGTGCCGCCTTCGTTTTTCAGTTCAAACCGGGTTTCTTCCCAGTTGGGCGCCCGAAATTTTGGCCGGGCGTTGTTGGAAGCCCCGTAGGGTTCGCTGGGAATGCCCACGAAATTGGTGTCCAGTTTTCCGTTGCCATCCACATCGTGGAAACAACTGATGGCGTAGGTGCCGGGGCCCAGTTCCGGAAAGGTGCATTCGAGCGATCCTTTTGCCGAAACGGGCAAAATTCTTTTCGACTTCGCTTTATTCGAGTCCATGTAGTCGGCGGACTTGTCGTACACCGCCACATAAATCTGGCCCTGTGCGTGTTTGATATTGGTAAAAGTGACCCGGAGCCCTGCGGCTGGCGGCGGGGTAAAAGAGGAGAGGAGGAGCAGGAGGAGTGTGTGCATGAGGAGGATTGAGATTGTTGAGACAGGTTGAGGTTGTTGAGGGAGTTGAGATTGTTGAGGGTGGTAACCCATAGCCATCAACTTAGTGCCTCGGAAAGGCCTTAAGTTGATGGCTATGGGGTGGTAACCTAAAGCCTGAGTTACCACCCTCAACCCCTCAACAATCTCAACAATCTCAACAATTTTCTCAGATCGGCAAAGCAGAATAACGCTCAATGAACGCTTTCAGTTCATCCACCATGGCCGGAGAGCCGATGGCGATGGTGCCGCGCTGGTGCAATTCGGCGGGTTCCAGGTCGAGGATCCGTTTCAGTTGAGTATTGATCGCCTTGCCGCCGGCCTGTTCCACGATCATCGACAGCGGATTGCATTCGTACAGCAGGCGCAGTTTGCCTTTCGGGTATTTGCGGGTGGCGGGATAGAGGAAAATGCCGCCGTGGATCAGGATGCGGTGGATATCGCTCACCATGCTGCCGATGTAGCGCAGGCCGTAGTTCTGGTCGGAACAATGGTCGATGTAACGCCGCATTTCCAGGTCGAATTTGGAATAATAACCCTGGTTCACAGAGTACGTCGAACCGCTTTCCGGGATGCGCATATTGCGGTGGCTGAGGCAAAATTCGCCGATGCTGGGGTCGAGTGTGAAGCCGTTGACGCCGCGGCCTGTTGTGTACACCAGGATGGTGGAAGTACCGTAGAGGACGTACCCGGCAGCCACCTGTTTGGAGCCGGGCTGTAGAAAATCCTCGATGGAAGCAGGTCCGCTGGTATCGCTTTTGCGGCGGTAAATGGCAAAAATAGTGCCCACCGAAACATTTACGTCGATATTGGAAGAGCCGTCGAGCGGATCGAACATGACAATGTAGTGGCTTTGTTTGGAGCCCACCGCCGGCACATTGATGATGCCTTCGTCTTCTTCGGAGGCGATAGCGCAGCATTCGCCGGAGTTTTGCAGGCACTCGACCAGTTTGTCGTTGGCATACACATCGAGTTTTTGCTGGATATCGCCGCTCTGGTTTTCACCGCTGTCGGCTACGCCGAGGATATTGACCAGCCCGGCTTTGTTGACCTCGCGGTTGATGATTTTGGCGGCCACGCCGATGTCGCGCAGGAGGCCGGTCAGTTCGCCAGTGGCATAATCGAAATCCTTTTCGGAGCGGATGATAAATTCATCGAGGGTGATAATGCGGTTGCCGGGCAGCGCGCTGCCGGTCGGCTGGCTGTGCTGAACCGCTTTTTTTGTGGTGGTGGACATGGTGGTGGTGGTTAGGTGAATGCCGGTGGTCCGGTTGGCACTGCAAAAGTATAAAAATCCGTTTCATCCGTTCTCCCATCCTGCGGCGTGCAGGAAAATCACAGATGGCCAATATTTGCACTTCCAGTTTTTGAGTAAACAAAGATTTGAATCTAACTTGCATGCTTTACCAGCAATGCCGAACGTTGCAACCCCCAAAACACTAAAACACTAAAACCCGAAAACACAAAAACCTGAAAACACCAAAACCCAAAAACACAAAAACACTTAAAAAATGCCAAAATCGCTGCTCCTCCTCCTGCTCCTCGCCTTCCTTGCCTGCCGTAAAGGGCCGGATACCATTCCTTTGCCCACGAAAATATGTATTTCCACCTCACACCACAACTTCCCTATTCCGAATGCGAAGGTGTATGTGAAATTCAACGCCGATTCCTTTCCAGGTTACACGCAGCCGGCGTCATACTACGACGCTACTTTTAAAACCGGCGCTAACTCTCGCGGCTGCATCGAATCGGTACCGGAAGGCACGCACTGGCTCGTAGCATTCGGGTACGATAGCCTGCATTATCCGCATGATGTGTTCGGGAGCATCAAATTGGAGGTGTCCTTGAAAGACCGGCCGGTGAGGGATACGATTTTGTATGTGTCGGAGCAGCACTAGTGGGGGGCGGGCCGGGTGCGGTGCGTATTTCTGAGTTGCTTCTGTTGCCTGGGTGCTTTACCAAGTGGTGGCATGGGATTTTACATCCTTCTGTTATATGTTTTCCTCGGGAAAACATATAACAGCAGGATGTAAAATCCCATGCCACCACTAAGCGCTCACGAACCCTGGGGCAAGGGCTGGAATGGCAGCTCAGCAAGTCAGTATTACGACCCTCACCACACACCTGTTCATCAGAATAATTTTTTAACAATATCCGGCGGTACATCCACATCCAAAAGCGTCTCAAAAGGATTCAAATCAAAGGCTAATTCCTTCGCTGCCAGCGCAATATTGCAAAGTGTGCCGCTCCGTATTCCGGCAAAATCGCGATACGCCGAAAATTCCCACTGTCCATAATGCTTCACCAGTTTGGCTTTGACCGGGTTTTGCAGGATATGCCGGAAACACCACAGCGTATAGTCTTCCCAACTCCATTCGCTGCTGACTTGCCTGGATTTGGTATTTTGCGTAAATAACGATCCCGAAAAATCCTCCTGTATTTGCATCGCGCGGGTGTACTGGTTCAGCATTTGTTGGGTTCCCCAGGAAAAGTGGGTCCAGTTGATAAGCCTGGATTCTTTTTCCCGGAAAGGACGCACGGTACTTTCATTGGTTTTAATCATAAAATGAAAGTG
This sequence comes from Saprospiraceae bacterium, assembly GCA_020847425.1. Classification (GTDB taxonomy): domain Bacteria; phylum Bacteroidota; class Bacteroidia; order Chitinophagales; family Saprospiraceae; genus M3007. Next base: position 589 of record JADLCC010000024.1, on the reverse strand, counting down.
GTTGGGCATCAGGCAATAACACAGGATGTCGCAGTACGGCCGCCAGTACTTGCGCACTTTTCCGAGAAAAAACAGGTAGTTGTCGCGGGTGAAGAATATGCGCTGTTTTTGGTTGCCACGGTTATAGACGTGGTAAATCCTGTCTGGTAAGAGTTTCATAGATAAAAGCGTGTTTGGATGATTACTTAGTGGTGGCATGGGATTTTGCACCTTGTAGTAGTATATTTTCTGAGGAAAATATACTACTACAAGGTGCAAAATCCCATGCCACCACTTGCCGATACGAAAATCTGCATTTTTAGGGAATTATATTAGTAATCTGGCGCCCAAAAAAGTTCGGAGGCTTCGCACCGCTCAGAATAATGGCTGCATTTGTGCTTTACCAAGTGTTGCATTGGATTTTGAACTTTGTTCCCATTATATGTTCGTACGAAAATATAATGGGAACAAAGTTCAAAATCTAATGCAACCACTAAGCCCCTTCTTCCCGCCTCCCATTCAAATCCAAATTCACCAGCATCGCCACCGACATAAAAAACAGCGAGCCGATTTTGTCCGTTTCCACGAAGTCGTTCATCAGCATGAGCAG
>JADLCC010000023.1 GCA_020847425.1 Saprospiraceae bacterium | reverse complement strand
GCTATTTTCCTTCCTCATCCCTCATTCCTCATCCCTCATTCCTCATCCCTATTAAAATTTGGCCATCTTCTCCACCGCCCTGTACTCCGGCGTTTCCAACTGGTAGAACAAAACGCCGGCTTGCACACCGGACAAATCGATTTGTACGGAATGCAGCCCCTGACCGAACAAGCCTGATTGGGAAAATACCACTTTCCCATGGCTGTCGAACACTTGCAAGGTAGCCACCGATTCCTTAGGCAACTGGAAACGAATGGTTGTTTTGCCGGAGAACGGATTGGGTTGGTTCTGCAACAAGGCAAAACCATCGTTATCCGGAAAACGCAACGCCACATCTGCCGGTATTACTTTCCCCCCTGCTACTGGCAACCAGGCCGCTGCCGGCGTAATCTGGCTGCCGATTTGCAACAGATCGCACAGGCTGCCCGTACGCAAAGCCCTGAAACGAAGGGAGAAAGTGCCCGGCCCGGTATTTTCACAGGCAACCGTCAGCGCATTTTTTTCCGGGAAATGGGCGAACTGATCGGCTGACATGCCTTTTAGCGGTATCACTTCCAGCAACTCCAGGTCTTTATAATTTAGGGTAAATTGAAAACCCTGGCTCGGCTGGAGGGTGGAAAAAGTTGCCGTAAACACCTCTTCTGCCTCGATCTTCCGTTGGTTGGTTTGTATGGTCAAAACCTGTTCCCTCCGTTCCGGGATGTCCGCGTCCAGCATTTGCGGATCGGCGGATACATTCACATCGCCTACTTTCAGGCCGATAAAATCATGTTTTCCACCATTCAGAAAATAAAAGGAAGTGTCGGACTCCGGGAAAACCGGTAGAAACGGATTGATCGGGTCGGGGAAAACATAGTCGCTGGGAACAAATCGCCAGGTCGTGTTATCGGGCAAAACATCATAAATCCCCAGGATCAGTTTGCGCAGTTCCACCACATCAAACGATGTAACAAGGCCTGATTTATTGGCGTCGGCGGCGATGATTTTATAGGGGGAATCCAGCGTATCCAGACCAATGATGTGTTTGGAAATCAGCACCAGATCAAATGTGGTAATGCCTTCCAGCGGCAAGTTGTTTTTAAAAGGAAAAACGGCTGCCGTGCCGCCGAGGTAAGCCGAGCCGATACCGCCCGGGTCGATATAAAAATCATAGGCGCCGTTGCTGTCCGTGGTATCGGCGAGGGTAACGCTGGCAGCGTCTTTGACCAGATAGGTCAGTATGGCAACATCATTGATACCCGGCCCGGTCTCCAGTTTTACGGTACCAACGATGTGGTTGGGCAGTTCCGGCACTTCCAGGTAACAAGTGTCCACATGAATATTTACCGTACAAAAACGGGTATTTCCGGCCACATCCCTTACCCATACCTCTACCATTTTTTCGGTGTTGGCATCTTCCAGACAAGTGAAGTCGAGTTGCTGCACGGCAGTTGCGGGAAAACCGGTACCTGTTCCGGAAAGGCGTAAAGCCGTTTCAATCAGGTTGGAGGGGCTGCAATTGTCCGCAACGCTCCACAAAACATCCTCCATTTCGAGGGTGGCAACGCCGGGATTTTCTTCAAAAAAAATCGTCGTTGAAGTAGGGCAGGTCACATCGGGCGCTTTGCCGTCGCGGATGATGAAACTGCGGGAACAGGTCGCCTGATTGCCACATTTATCGGTTACAGTCCACTCGATCAGATGGTTACCATATGGCAATTGCGGCAGAACATACGTCTGCTGGCTTTGTATGGCATTAAACCGCAGGAAAGCCGTTGCCTGGGTATCGGAGCGCAACACCTGCAATGCAAAACCCCATTTCTGGCTGACCGGCACGGGGCGTTCGTCGAACTGACGCAAGGTGCCCCCGCTAAAATTCGGGGTGCTGTAATTATCATATTTAACAGCATTGAACCCTGGCAAATTGTCGCTGTCCACTACGGTTTCCCGAATATTATCGCCGTCGAGGTCGAGCAAAAGCAAATACCTGAATGAAAGGTCGCCCGCGCTGCATGCGTCATTTGCCGTAATACTTAAATCAATCGTTCCCTCACACAAATCGGTGATTTGAAGTTGAGGGTCCAGCCAATAGGCTTCATTCCAGAGTTGAGTATTGTTGTTCGAAGAATCCTGCACTGTGAGGGCCGCGCCCGGGCAACTTTCCACTACCGGATCCACCAGGTCAGTTACTTTAATGATCTGTTTGTATTCATAACCATTGGTATTGGCCGACCAGATATTTTCAAAAAGCGGGGTCGAAGCCCAGGGCCCCGTAGTTCCGGGCTCGGATACCACCGGCCCCGTCATTACCGGAGGATTCGGGACTGAGATAAGCGGAAGCGCAGGGTTGTATTGACATTTATTTAGAATAACCCAGCGCCGCTCGATTTCAAAACAGCCGGTGGGTACAATCGTATCAATGATATCTGTGAAGGAAATATCCATGTTTTCACATCCACCTGGCAACTGAAATACCTGTGGCGCACCGTAATCGCCACCGTCCACACAAACGGACGCGTTTACATCATCCGGAAAACGCACATAATAATGTTGTGCTGCCGGGTCGACCGTGATGTTTTGCAGGCAAAAGGCAGTTTGGCCGAACGCATTGACAATGTTGAACGTACGCGTAATAGTCCCTACCCTGCAAAGGGTGTCGAACAAGGAATAATCCAGCGCAATAAAACTGGAATCGACGGAACAGGAGGCAGAAAAATTGCCGTAGGCTTCAAATGTGGGATCAAACACCCCGCAGTTGATGGTGATATCCGGCAAATTATCGCAAAGCGGCGGGAAGGTATCCGTCACAACAATACGCGCCGTGCATTCCGAAAAATGGCCCGCTCCAAAGGTATTTTCAACGATACCCGGCGGCAAGGCCACATCGTACACCCGCAAAGTCGCCACCAGCGTATCACCCAGCGCTGCGCAGCAGATCAAAATGTTGTCATCCCAGGACATGGGGCTTTGGCAGGCGCCGGACTGGTTCAGCCTGGCTTTGAAGGCCACCGGCAGGCATTCATCATCCGAACCCGAATCCAGCGCACCTGCGGGCAGCGTCAACTGTCCGTCAGGCCCCAGTATCACCTGTTTCAGGGTATCACAAACAGCAAACGGCACATCGGAGTCGAGTACTGTAAGCGTCCACTGACAACTTCCCGTATTGCCGCACCCATCGGTAGCCACATAGGTGACCTGCCTGGTACCAACAGGAAACTGGAATGCCGTGCCAATGACACCTAATGTATCCTTTACCAGCGGGTCGTTACCGGAAAAACCCTCCAGCGTACCTGTTTGTTTCCGGATCGTATCCCCCTGCATCCATTGCACCTGAAAAGATGCGATATGCGAACAGCCGTCGCTGATCACAGCATCGGGCAAAGGCACGCCGGCAAGACAGGACGAGGCTTCGACGGTGAGGGTCAGTTGAGCCGGGCAAGCGACCTGAGGCGCTGAAGCATCTTGAATATCAATAACTTGTAGCCCCGAACGCTCATCCGAAGTTTCAGAGTCGAGCAGGTACCAGGTCCTGAATACCTGCCTGGATTGACCGCACAATACGCCGAGACTGTCGACAAATGTATTAACGATGGCACAGGCATCGAGTGGGAAATTGTGCCCGGCCAGTTCGACAAAAGGCCGGCCGGCAATATTTGGCGTGATAACAAGCGTGTCCGTACATTCAAACGTAACATCGGCCGGAAAAAAGACCTCCGTCAGATTGGCTTTCACCTGGTTGATAAACTGCACACAACTGGATGTGTTGCCGCTATCGTCTGTTGCAGTCCATACGCGGCGCGTGAATTTCAACACACCCGTCATTGGATCGAATACATCGACAAAAGTGAGTGAACTCAGAAAACTGGTATCCTGCACCACACCACAGTTGTCGCTGATTTGGGGAAACGCTGCTGCAATACCCAGGCTATCCCGTAAAAACCAGGGCGTAACGGGCGTTATTTCGCAGGGGATCGCCACATTTTCACACACCATGGTTGGGCCTTGCTGGTCTTTTACCACGATACTCCCGCTACACATATTGTTGTTCGTAAGGTTTCTTACACGATAGGCATATGTTTTATTTTTATCCGGAAGGCTGAGCGATGCTGTCACCCAGGGGCCGTTCCCAAAGGGCAGGGTTTTATCCAGTTCTACCACATAGTTAAGCGGGCATCCAGGCTGAATATTTTCAATGAGCAGGTCCCATGCAGGCGTTGCCATACAACCCTCCTCTAATTCAACCACCTGACTGTTTTTGCATATCAGCAAATGCGGAAAGTTATTGACTGTGATCGTAAAGGAACAGGCGGCCGTATTTCCTGCCACATCCGTCACCAGAAAAGAATTGATGGTGGGGCCTATCGGGAAAGCGCCGCCGGTGGCTATACCCGTGGGTTGGGTCAAAACAAAACCCGGTTCATTGTCGTACGCCGCCACCGTATAATTGACAATGGTATCGCATTCTCCGGGAGTGAGCGTAAATGATATACTTCCAGGGCAATTGATCGCCGGCGGCAGGGAATCGGCCAACACGCGCACAGGCAGGTGCATTGCAGCATTTTCGGCGTGCAAAAGGCTAAAAACAAACAAAAATGGAAGCAGTAGCAATCGGTTCATATAAAACAAGAGATCGGCAAATGAAGAAATATTATTTTTTTATATCTATCTTTTTTGCACTACCAAAACCAAGCCGTTTTTTTTGAGTGCCCCCTACCCCTAAAGGGGAGTACATTGCTGATGAAGTAAAAAATCTTGTTTCATTTCCCACATTGTACTCCCCTTTAGGGGTAGGGGGCTAAACACTAAACACCGTACATCCTTCCGTACAATTCGTACAAATATCAATCTGATCGCGGCCTTGCAGTATTTTTCGGCGGAAAGCATGATAGGCATCGCCCTGCCAGAGTTGGGCAAACGACATCGTTTTCAGGTCGCCCAGGCGGTGTTGAGCGTCTTTATCAAAACAGCAGGGCACCACCAGGCCATCCCAGGTAATGACACAGGAATGCCACAATTTCCAGCAGTGGTTGGCCAACGCATTTTTTACCGACCAACTGCCATCGGGTTGTTGGCGGTAGCGTGCAAAGCGGTCGATGGTGGGAATCAGCGGATTACCATGCTGATAATCATATACTTGCGCCGTTTTTAACTTCACTTCATCCACGCCGATTTCTTTGGCCAGGCGGTAGATTTCGGGGATCTGGTGCTCGTTGGGGCGCACCACCAGAAACTGAAAAACTATATGCGGATGCCTGGCGCCGAGTTTCTTTTTCCAGGCCACCACATTGCGGGCGCCCTGCAGCACCGTTTCCAGTTTACCTTCCACCCGGTATTGTTCGTAAGTCTCCTGCGTGGTACCGTCTACCGAAATAATAAGCCGGTCGAGCCCCGATTCGACGGTGCGGCGGGCATTTTCGCTGTTTAAAAAATGCCCGTTGGTACTGGTAATGGTAAAAATCCGCCGATCGTTGGCGTATTTGACCATTTCCAGAAATTTCGGATTGATATAGGGTTCGCCCTGAAAATAGAAATACAGGTAAAAAAGGTCGCGGTGGAGTTCATCCACCGTGCGCCGGAAAAAATCCTCCTTCAGATTGCCGGTCTCCCGGCTGAAAGCCCGCAGGCCGCTCGGACATTCCGGACAGCGCAGGTTGCACGCCGTAGTCGGTTCGATGCTCACCGTGACCGGCAGGCCCCATTGTACCGGTCTTTTCAACCACCTGGTCAGGTAATACGAGGCCAGCACCCGGGCGAAATTCCAGGCGCGGCGCGGCGTAATTTTGCCGATAAAATTCAGGCTGTCATTCCAGAATATAACCATTGATGCAAAGGTAACCCCTGATGGAGCGGTTTATGAGGATGAACGGGAATAGATTTTTATGATTTACTTTTGCGTGAAAAAAACATGTCTACAGAAACCAAAACCGGTACAGGTATAGCCCGTGAAACAGCCTTGTTGATCGGCGTGGCGGCAGTAGGGATTGTCGGGTTGCTCGTGCTCCAGTTTGCCCGGAAAGATGCCGGCCGGCCCAAGGAAAAATCACTCGTGCAGGCCGAAAGTCAGCAACAAAGTACCGACGCACAAACGGCTGCCCCCCTACAACGTATACCAGGCGAATTGCTGCGCACCAGTGAATATCCGGAAGCGGGCAGGCCTTTTAAATTTTACATGATCAAATCCAGCACGGGCCCCAAATACGAGCTCGATTTTGGCGATGGCAGCCCACGAAAAGTATTTGTTGAAGGCGTCGTAACCCACACTTTTAAAAAACACGGCCCCTGTATGGTCACACTGTACGCCTCCTACGATGGCCAGGAAGTACGGCTCGATACGCTCAGCAAAGTAGTCGCCCGGGTAAAAACAGATGCTCCCGTAGCGCCAATTATTGACTATTGAGGATTTGAATACCAGGCGCCTGACTGGCAACTACAACGCCGGAACATTCCCTGGTTGGAAATAATCTGTTCAAAAAATTCCGATGTATTTGGTACAATTACCCTTTTGAGTAGTTTTACCGCTGTAGAAACCGGGTTAATCCGGTTTACAAAGCGTGCCCGGGTTTTTCCTGCCAAACGGCAGCGCAATAAAATCAACGAATCAATAAAATCAACAATGAAGAAAAT
>JADLCC010000022.1 GCA_020847425.1 Saprospiraceae bacterium | reverse complement strand
CCAGGCTGAAGCAGGGTTTTCAGATGCGGCAGCGGCGTATCGGCGCACCAGGCGATGCATTTTTGTTCTGATTCAACCGTAGTTACAAACTGTTGAAAACGAACCATAGGGTTGAGTTTGGGCAGATGCGCCCGCAGCGATTGTTTCATTGCGGAAAGCAGCACTTTTTCCAGGCGGTCCAGGCGTACCGTCTCGCGTTCAGAGCGCCGGCAATGCAGTAGCGTAATTTCTGCTATGCCGATTTCGGTGGCTTTTTCCAGCAGCCATTCGATGCGTTCGATTTGTTTGGTGGGTGCGATAGCCAGGTGCAGCGCTGGAACGGTGTCGGACGCGGCGGGCGTTGTGTGCAGGATACGGGCGAGCACATGCCGTTTGCCGGTTTCTGTTATTTCCGCTTCGTAAAAAAAGCCGCGCCCATCGGTCAGTTCCAGTTTGTCGCCCACTTTACGGCGCAGCACAGTCACCAGGTGGCGACTTTCCTCTTCGTCGAGGTGGGCAAAGCCCTGTTCTATTTTTTGTGTAAAAAAGAGTTGGTTCATGTAAGTAGGCGTGCAAAATTAGTTAACACTAATTCTTCTGTAACTCATTGGTTATCATTGCCTTTTGTCGTTTGCTCTTTGCCCTTTTAATTATGGTTCAAAATAGCCGACACTGGCGCCTACCCAGTCTTTTCCCTTGTTGTACCGAACGCCGACCATTTCGCCTTTGCTCATTCGAACGAGGTTGTTCACCAGGCGCGGCTTGTCCCAGTTTTTATTCCACACAATCATCATACGGATTTCACATTTGGAAGGTTCTTCCGGGTTCGTTGTTTCCACTGCCGCCACATAATCCACCTTTTTTTGCAGGATAAAATTGCCGGGGTCATCCACAGATTCCACGTCTTCCCGGGTGATGTTGATTTTCACGCCTTGTCCGGAGAAAGAGAAAAGTGGTTTCAAAACCCAGTTTTCGAGGTCGGCGGGAATACTTTTTAATTCGTTGACAAACAGCGTTTCCGGCACAAACGGACTTTTCATAAAAGGCAAAGTGTGTTTGGAAATGCGGAAAAACCAGTTGGGATGGCCTACCCATTCGGCATTTACTTCGGTGGTCATATCCCATTCGCGGGGCAGGTCGTTGCGTTTTTCCAGTTCGTCAAAAATGATGCGGTTGTAGATACGCTCCACCCCGATGCGGCGGCCGTTTTCATCGAGGTAGTATAGGTCGCGGCCTTCGCGTTTGAGTTTGGAGAGGCACAGCACTTTGATGCCCAGCGATTGTTGGCTGCCCCAGAAGTCGATGCGGGTATTTTGTTTTTCGGGCTCCACTTCGAGCAGGATCACATTTTCGGGTTTGGAATTGCCGACGATGACTTCCCGCATCATTTCAATATAAGATTCGGAGTCCAGGCCGCCGAACAAATGCGTCCAGTCTGCCGGGATATCGAAATGTTTGCGGTAGGATTTGGCCAATAAATCCTGGAAGAAATAAAGCGACGGAAAGCCCTGCATTTCAATGAGTTGCGGCACCAGGCTACCGTCGGCGCCTTTACAGATTCCAAAATCGAGTTGCAGGAAAATGGTGTGATCGTCTTCTCCGGGCACCTGCAAATGTGTGGGCAAAGCTGCCTGGCTGCGTTGTTTGAAGTCCGGTTGCTGAAGCACCGCACAAATGTCATCCACCCCTTGCAGAAGTTGTTTTTTCAGCGATTGAGGGACAAAAATAGGCGTTTCCGACACCCTGAAGGTGACCGCCTCTCCAAAAGCCGTATCCACGGTATGGTGAAATGCCTGGTATTTTTCCGGTGTAAATGCTGCGTTGTACCGCTGACGGATTTCTTTGTGCATGCTGCTGAAATTGAGGTGTAAACCCTGATATAGATTTGCGAAGGTTTACATTTTCTGAAAAATGCGGGCTTCATTCACAAAAAAAATTCCCGGACGTTCTTAAGAATCGCCATTCGTGCAGTTATTCTTCCCGAAAAACCACTTTTTGAAATACATTTGTGCCCCCTGACTACCAATTATTTGCCCTGCAAAGTTTACTGTAAAAATCCGCAGCCATGTCCGACCTGAAGTCACAGATCATACCTGACAAAGTCCCTCAACATATCGCTATCATCATGGACGGCAATGGTCGATGGGCCAAACAAAAAGGTATGCCCCGTGTGCTGGGCCATCGCAGCGGCGTAAAAAGTGTACGGGAAGTCACCGAAGCCGCCGCCGAAATCGGGGTGAAATACCTCACTTTGTATGCTTTCAGTACGGAAAACTGGAGCCGCCCGCCGGCAGAGGTTACGGCACTGATGACCCTGCTGGTAGAAACCATCCGGGGGGAAATCCGCGACCTGAATAAAAACGGGGTGCGCCTGATGGCTATCGGCGACATCGAAGCGCTGCCCGCCGCCAGCCTGAAAGCCTTGCGGGAAGGCATGGAAAACACCAAAAACAACACCCGGATTACCCTGGTGCTCGCGCTTAACTACTCCGCCAAATGGGAAATCCTGCGCGCCGCCCGGCAACTCGCCGAACAGGCCAAAAATGGCTCGCTCCAACCGGCCGACATCAATGAAAGTGTTTTTGAAAGCGCCCTGAGCACTACCGGGATTCCCGATCCGGAACTGCTCATCCGCACCAGCGGCGAAACGCGTATTTCCAACTTTTTGCTGTGGCAGATCGCTTATGCGGAATTGTACTTTACGCCGGTTTTCTGGCCGGATTTTGGCAAAAAAGAACTTTTTGAAGCGATTTTGAGCTACCAGAGGAGGGAACGGCGGTTTGGGATGACGAGCGAGCAGATTGGGTGAGGTTAATTCACTACCACCGCTTGCGCAAGCAGGGTGCCGTCCACATCAATTTTCTAACATAGAAAGAATGTATCTGTAAAATAGCGTTGTGCCAACGTCGCCTGATGCTTCAATGACTTTTTCCAAAAAAACCGCATCATCTGTCTCAAATCCATAACCAAGCACGCGCATCGTGTCCCTCTCTGCCAACAAATACATTACATCTAAAAATTGCTCGGGAGATGCGGCACACAAACCCATTTCGTGATAGTCGCAAAATTCCACATACATTACCTGATTAGTCTCTAATTTGACACTGACGTAATCTGTTCCTATTTTAGCAAATGTGGCAAATTCGTATTCATAAAAAACTTGATCCAGTAACTCGATATTGTAAAACAGGTATTCGGTATAGGGCGGAATTTTGTAACCTTCAATAAAATTGAATAGTTGATTTTCTTTTGTTGGGACATCTATTTTGGGTTCAAAATGCAATCCCCAATAATGGAAATAGCCGTCCAAATAGGATAGGTTAGCAGGTTTTTTAACAAATAATTGCTGGAGTGCCTTCATTTTAACATAGAATTCAAGTGCTTTCATATTTATTTTATCTGACTATCCGTATATTGTGTACTAGCCTGCTCTATAGCCGCGTAGCGGCATAACGTCGGTAGTAAATAATGCTATGCTTGTCGACAAGGTGCGTAGCACCGTAACATTGGCCTGAAAGTTACGGTGCTACGCACCTTTGTGCCTTGTTCTTTGATTTACTACCGACGTTATGCCGCTACGCGGCTATAGAGCAGGCTAGTACACAATATACAGATAGTCAGATTATTTTATCTATTCGACGGCTTAAGTAATTATTCCACCACAACCACCAATTTTCTGTTTTTAGCACTCGTCAGCCGCGTAATTTTTTTCACCCCGAACGAACTCAGGTTTGCAATTTCCTTCCATTCCGTCTCCCGCCCCGGCTTGAATTGAAACAGCCGCGCGCCGTTGCCCGTCACAAATGTACCATCGGGCAGGATCGTAAAATCCTCGCTACCGTTGGGCATTTTCACCAGAATTTCCTGGCGGTTGGTCTGCGGGTCCCAGGTTTTGAGAAACCAGGTTTGCTCCGTGGCTTTCGACACAAAAGCCAGTTGGCCGCGCCCTGTTTTTAGCAGGCACCGCCCGATATTGGAAGCGATGCGGTGCGGTATTTGCCCGCGTGTTCCCGCAAATTGCAAGGTATGTGGGGCGTCGTTTTCTCCCACGATAAAAAAAGCAGCCAGGGTGTCGCGCAGCCAGCAGTGGTAACCCACCCCATACAATCTGGGAAACTCCGGCCGGCCATTGTCCGAGCGGTCGAGCGGAAAAGACCACAGGCGTTGCGATCCGTCCTCCTCTACCCGCACGCAGGAAAAACGCCGGCCGCCGGGCATCAGCGTGGGGGAATACTCGGCCGTAAGCGGGGTGGCCGTTACCCGGGTTTGTGTCAGTGCGCCCAGATCGAGCAGCATCAGGTCCGTTTGCGTAGTGTCGGCGGGAAACTGCACCGTGAGGTACAACTCATTGTCGGAGAAAAAGTTAGGTTGGTTGTTATAGCCTTTGGGGTTAAATTTTGTGAGAAAACGCGGAGCGCCCGGCAGCCAGTTGCTATCGGCATTTTGGGTGAGTGAAAACAGCAGCAGGTCGTGGTGTTCGAGCCGTTGCGATAAAGCCGGATAAGTGAAAACAATAGCGTGAAATGCTGCAAGAAGTAATCTCATGGCTTGTTTTTGAAAGCAAAACTAAACACGTAGGTTGATTGGAGCGCCGATGAAGCGGATTTACCCCAGTTTTTGCCGAATTTTTTAAAATCTGCGCAAATCCACCCGCATCTGCGATATCTGCGTTCCACAATCTTTTTTTATTCTATACTTATAGTAGCTAATAATTACAAAGAATTAGTATTACCTTTGCGCCCGCTTTTTGACAAAGCGAGGACACCGGTTCCGTCCTTCAAGTGGGATCAAAAAACTTTTACCAAACCTAATCCCCCTCAAGACCTACCATTTTTATTATGTTATTAGACGACGAAAAAGAAATCAACAACGAACAGGAAGAAGTCAATGTTCCCGCAGAGGAAACAGTGGAGACGCCTGTTGTCGTTGAAGCGCCGGAAGTTGTTGCGGAGGCCGTTGTAGAAACGCCCGTAGCAGAAGAAGCGCCTGAGGTTGTTGCTGAAGCAGTTGTGGAAACACCTGTAGCAGTGGAAGAACCAGCAATTGTTGCGGAAGCCGCAGTTGAAACGACTGAAGAAGAAGCACCGGAAGTAGTTGCCGAAGAAGAAGCGCCTGCTCCTGCTGCAAAAAAAGAAGAAGAACCTGTTGTAGAAGAAGAAGAGGAAGAATTGGTACTGCCTGAGTTTGAAACGGTAGTTGCCGGTGGCGCCCACGACGATTTCAACTGGTTGATGGACAAACGCGGTGCGATTGCCTACACACCTGCTGATAAAACAGCGCTGCTGAAACAGTACGATGAAACACTGAAAAGTGTTACCGAAAACGAAATCATCCGCGGCCGCGTTAGCGCGATCAGCGGTGGCGACGTTGTACTCGACATCAATTACAAAAGCGATGGTCTGATCCCGTTGAGCGAATTCCGCGATACGCCGGGTCTGGCACAAGGCGACGAAGTAGAGGTATATGTGGAAAGCCAGGAGGACAGCCAGGGTCAATTGGGCCTGTCTCGCCGGAAAGCCAAAATCCTCCGCGCCTGGGAAAGCATTGTTGATTCGTTCAAAAACGGCACCATCATTCGCGGTACCGTTATCAGCAAAACCAAAGGTGGTCTTATCGTTGATTGCAACGGTCTGGAAACCTTCCTTCCGGGTTCGCAAATCGACATCAAACCTGTCATCGACTACGATCAGTACGTAGGCAAAATGATGGAGTTCAAAGTGGTGAAAGTCAACGAGCAGATCAAAAATGCAGTTGTCAGCCACAAAGCGCTCATCGAAAGCGATCTGGCAGAACAGCGCGAGCAAATCCTCGGCAGCCTCGATAAAGGTCAGGTACTCGAAGGTATCGTTAAGAACATCACCGATTTCGGTGCGTTCCTCGACCTCGGCGGCGTAGACGGTCTGTTGTATATCACCGACATCAGCTGGGGCCGTATCGGTCACCCAAGCGAATTGCTGGCGCTCAATCAGCGCATCAATGTCGTGGTACTGGACTTCGACGAAAACAAAAAACGCATCAGCCTCGGCCTCAAACAACTTACCCCGCATCCGTGGGAAGTTCTGTCGGCCGATGTAGTTGAAGGCTCGGTTGTAAAAGGTAAAATCGTTAATATTGAAGACTACGGCGCTTTCGTTGAAATCCAGCCGGGCGTAGAAGGTCTGATACACATCAGCGAAATTACCTGGGGCAACCAAAGCATCAACGCGAAGGAATACTTTAAAATGGGTCAGGAAGTGGAAGCGCGTGTCGTGACCATCGACCGTGGCGACCGCAAAATGTCACTCTCTATCAAGCAACTGACTGCAGATCCATGGAGTGAAATTACCGATCGCTTCCCGATTGGCGGACACCACACCGGTACGGTGAAAAACATCACCAACTACGGCATTTTTGTAGAACTGAGCGAAGGTGTAGGCGGTATGGTGCACATCAGCGACCTGAGCTGGACCAAACGTTACGCACACCCGAGCGAATTCACGAAAGTGGGCAGCCCGCTGGAAGTAGTGGTACTCGACATCGACAAAGACAAACGGCAGATCAGCCTGGGTCACAAACAGACGCAGGAAAATCCATGGGATGGTTTTGAAGAACTCTTCCCCGTTGGTTCTTACCACGAAGCGACAGCCATGAAACGCGACGACAAAGGCGCGACGTTCCAATTGCCGCACGGTCTCGAAGCATTCGCACCTGCCAAACATATCCGCAAAGAAGACGGCCAGCCCGTCAATACCGGCGATGTGTTGACGGTTAAAGTGATCGAATTCAACAAAGAAGACCGCCGTATCCTGGTATCGCACACGCGCTACCTGGAGGATCTGAAATACAAAGCAGAATCTGCCGTACGTGCTGAACGTTCGAAAGAAGAAGGCGAACAAAACACCGCCATTGCGGAAGTACAGAAAAAAGTAGAAAAAGAAACACTGGGCGATCTGGCGTCCCTGGCTGCTCTGAAAGAGTCGCTGGACCGGTAATCTCTGGTGTTTTTGAAGGAATATGAGCCGCTCCGATTTTTCGGGGCGGCTCTTTTTTTAGGGATGAGGAATGAGGGATGAGGAATGCCGAGCGTTATGTCGGTTATAACGCCGGGCACGACCTGTATCTTGTTTTCTTTGTGGTCTCCATAATCGCAATGCCGGACGTAATAGGTGAAATAACGCTCGGCATCCCTCATTCCTCATCCCTCATCCCTGCTAGAGATTCGATAATAACCCTGCAGGCAAACCGTATCTCCTCCATCGTAATCGTCAGTGGCGGTGCTATGCGCAGGCTCCGGTCGTTGAATAAAAACCAGTCGGTAATGACGCCATGCTCGATGCAGTAGCGGATGGCCGACTGTACTTTGCCGGCATCGCCGAGGTCGACAGCAAACCACAATCCTGCGCTGCGCAATTCCAGGATGGCCGGATGCACGAGCATTTTTTTGAATAATGCCGCTTTTTCAGGAATTTGAGCCAGTAAATCAGTTTGTATCAACACTTTTAAAGTAGCTAGTCCGGCCGCACAGCACACAGGGTGCCCGCCAAATGTGGTAATATGCCCCAGCACCGGATCGTGCGTCAATACCTGCATCACTTCGCGGCGGGCAATAAATGCGCCGAGCGGCATGCCTCCGCCAAAACCTTTGGCCAGCAATACAATATCGGGGATGATTCCATATTGTTCAAAAGCGAAAAGCGAGCCGGTGCGACCAAAACCTGCCTGAATTTCATCCAGGATCAGCAGCGTGCCGGTAGCCGTGCATCGCGCGCGCAAAGCCTGCAACCAGGCCGGGTCGGGCGTCACCAGACCCGCTTCACCCTGCACCGTTTCGACAATGACTGCTGCCGTTTGGGTATCTATTTTGTCGAGACCGGCAAAATCATTGTAATCTATATGGCTGATACCGGGTAGCAAGGGCTGAAAGGCCAGGGTGAAATCCGTTGGCGACATCAGGCTGGCGGCGCCCTGCGTGCTGCCGTGGTACGCATTCCGGCAGGCAATGAACTGGTAACGCCCGGTGTACCGTTTGGCGAGTTTCATGGCGCCTTCGGTTGCTTCGGCGCCCGAGTTGACAAAATAAACGGAATCGAGTCCGGGCAGGTTTTCAGCCAGCAACCGGGCCAGTTCTACCTGCGGCGCCAACACGTATTCGCCGTACACCAGCGTATGCCAGTAAGCGCCGAGTTGTTCTTCAACAGCGGCCTGTACCTGGGGGTGCCGGTGTCCGAGCACACTGGGGCCGATGCCTGCGATCAGATCCAGGTATTTTTTACCCGATCGGTCGTACAAAAAACAACCTTCCGCCCGCTCGATTTCGAGGGCCAGCGGGCCGGGCGAAGTCTGGGCCACATGCTGCAGAAATAGCGATCTGTGTGAAATGGCGGCGATGGGTTGATCCTGAGATGCCTGCATGGGTACTTTTTTTAGGTTTTATAGGGGCTTTTCTGCCTATTTTTTTACCAATCCGTTAATTTTTTTTGGAAAAGAAGTTTTTCCGCCAATATTTGTGCCATTGGCTTTTCATTTGATAGAAACAAATGAGCAAAATGGCCGGAATATTGTTTGAAGCAAAGATCCATCTTTTCACGAAGACCGGAATGCCGCCCAAACAAATACTACTACTGAAAAAATGACTGCTCACAGTTTGATTGCCTATGATATTCCGGCCCTTACGGTCGAACAAACGGGACGCGATGCATTCCATCTGCTGAACGATTACCATGTCAAACATTTACCCGTATTGGAAAATGGTAAACTGGTAGGGATCCTGTCTGAAGAAGATGTGTTCAACCATAAGTTGTATGACACGATTAAATCATACGATTTTTCGTTGCTGCGTCGTTTTTCCGTATTGGAGAACGAACATATTTTTGAGGTCATGCGGGTTATGGGCGATAATCGCCTGACGGTTATTCCCGTCACGGATGCTGAAGGAAATTACCTGGGCCTTATTTCACAAAATGACCTGCTGCGTTATTTTGCCAACACTGCTTCTTTTACCGAACCGGGCGCTGTAATGGTGCTTGAAATGAACCGCCGCGATTATTCCCTGAGCACGATCGCCCAAATTATCGAATCGGAGGATACCAAGATTCTTAGCACTTTTGTTACTTCTACGGATGATCCCGATACTGTGGAGCTTACCATCAAAGTCAACCGGCATGACATCAGTCGCGTCATTGCGTCGCTGGAACGACACGAATACGAAGTAAAACATACTTTCAGCCATATCGATCACTCCAATGTGATGACAGAGCGGTATGAGTCGTTTATGAATTATTTGAACATGTGATCGTGAGTCGTCAATCGTGAGTCGTGAGTCGTGAGTGGCATCCAAATAGAAGAATGCTTCGTATTAACTTATCACTCACTCACGATTGACGATTCACGACTCACGTTAACCATGTCCAACTATTCAGCAACAGCAGCCCTTTGCCTGTCACATTTGTTCGCCATAACAAATGGTTTTTCAAATGGCCCAGCGCATTGGGTAAATAACCCGGATGCCTGTGCATCTGCGGCGGATATTTCTATCTTTTTTGCTGCCGGAACAGGTGTGGTGCAAACGACAGCTGCCTATGACAATACTGCCGCAAGTGCCGATCCCGGCGATCCAGTTCCGGAGTGTTTTGCAGAATCGGGCGCTACTCCCGCAGTCAACAACAGTTTGTGGTTTGTTTTTACAGGAGATGGCGGGATGTTTCATATCGAAACCGTCCCCTGTACTTCCGGCGGGCAATACATCTCCGGCGGCGACACGCAAATCGGTATTTACCAGGGTACGGATTGTTCCAGCCTTCAGCCGGCGGCCTGTAACGACGACCTTTACCCCGACAATGATCCCAATACGGATTATCGCGCAGGGCTCGATTTTCAAACCGAAGCCGGGCAGACCTACTACATGATGATCGATGGTTACGCTTCCGGAGGCGTTGTTGCAAGTGGCCTTTTTTGTATTGAAATCATCCGGATTACAGCTGTTTCCTGTGAACAGGCCGCGGCAGGTACTTTTCAGATCGCGAACAACGGTTTTCTTTGTAAAGGACAAAATTTATTGAATCACCTGAGTTTCGAAGCTTCTTCCTTTGTCATTCCTTCCGGCGAGCCGCTTGCCGGAATGAGCTGGGCGCTGACCGCACAACCCATTCCGGCCAATACCTGGCCGGGCAGCATCCCCGGGGTGATCAGCACTGTACTCAGCCCCCATGTGATTCCTGTCAATCTGCTGAACAACATTACCAGTTCCGAGCCGCTTGTTTATTATTTTACCCCGGTGGTTGTCGGCGGCGCAAGCCTCATCAATCCCGGCGCAGATCCCAAACTGCACAACCTGGATGTCTCGGCCGGTTGTTATGTCGTCGGGGCCACTCAAGTACTTACGCTTGTTCCCGTACTCGAACCGATCGCGGGGCTTGCCACGGCAACACCTGCGACTTTCGGGCATAACAATGGTGCAGTAGCGCTAACTGTAGGCGGCGGCTACCCTGCAGCAGCCAACAATCCAGATTTGTATCAATTCCTCTGGAATACGGGCGCAACCAGCGCCTCACTGAACAATATTGGTCCGGGTACATATACCGTTACCGCTTCTGACCCGAGCGGATGTACGAACAGCATAATACTGACTGCCGATGTTACAATACCTGCAGCGGAACACTCCACCGTTTTACGCCTTGATCTCAGCCCGAGTCCAAGTACAGGTGTTGTGGTACTGAATTTGGCGCTCAATGTTTCGGCCGAAATTGAAATAGATGTGCTGACGCCCTTCGGGCAGGTTATTTATCATCATAAGGCCGTGGAAATCAGTGTGCTGAAACAGATGATCGACCTGCGTGCGAATCCGGACGGTCTGTATTTTGTGCGTGTTGTGGCAGATGGACAAACGGCTTTGCGAAAGGTGGTTTTGCAACGCTGAGGAATTTGCCATATTTGCAGATTCTAATCCTCGCTTAATCATTGCAACATGTACGAACTGAATAAAACAACCTTCGGGAAATATACCCGCTACGAACTGCACCACCCCTCGACGGGCAATGCCTTCAGTATAGTTCCGGAACGCGGCGCCAATGTGCTGAATATTTTTTTTGCAAAACAGAACATCCTCGATGGCTACCAGACGCCGGAGGAACTGGAAGCCGCAAAATGGGGTAAAAGTGTGCTGCTGTTCCCATTTCCCAACCGGCTGGACAAAGGCCGTTATGATTGGCTGGGCAAACAATATGAATTCCCCCTCAACAATGCCGCTACCGAAAATGCCATTCACGGTTTTGTGCGCGACGAGGCTTTTGAAGTAGAATATGTTTTTCTGGCGAAAGACCACGCCAGCATCCTGTGCAGCTACAACTATCGCGGCGATCGCCCTTATTACCCGTTTCCGTTTTCGCTGGAAGTGGAGTTTATGATCCATGACAACGGAACATTTACGGTTGAAATGGCTGTGCACAACCTTCATGACCAGCCTATTCCGGTTGGTTTTGGCTGGCACCCTTATTTCCGGTTGACTGACAAGGCCGACAAGCACCGCATGAAACTACCGCCCTGCGAACAGGTGGTGATCAACGACCGCATGATTCCTACCGGGAACAGGTCAGTTTTTCTTGATTTTCAGAAAAAAACGGTTGTAGGAGAGACTTTTCTGGACAACTGTTTTTTCAACAGCCGCTCAACGGGTACTGCCCGCATGACACTCGAAGGAGAAGACCGACTGTTGCATGTATCGGCTAGTATCCGGCAGTTTCCGTTTTTCCAGGTATTCACACCGCCGCACCGCGAAAGCATTGCGCTGGAGCCTATGACCTGCAATGTGGATGCCTTCAACAACGGCCAGGGATTAGTGTCGCTGGAGCCGGATCGGGAATGGAAAGGGCGGATGGAAATAAAGGTGGAATAGGTTTTTCGTGTTTGGGGGTGCATTGCCCAACCCACTCACAGTTGCCTTGAGCAAAGCACCCCCAAACGAAAAACTACACACGAAACACGCTTACGCCGTCTGCATCCGCCGCACCGTCACCGTTCCCAGAACGATCACACTGATAATAAAAAAAATAGCCAGCGCCATTACACTGTTGCGCATGCCGCCGGTGATCTGCTCCACAAATCCGAAAACGAAGGTGCCCATCACGGTGGAAATCTTGTCCATCACGTCGTAAAAACTGAAATAGGACGCAGTATCAGGCGTGTTTTCGGGCAAAAACTTGGCATAAGTGGCCCGTGACAAGGACTGAATTCCGCCCATCACCAATCCAACTGCAGAAGCAAGCAAGTAAAAATCGAGGCCGGTTTGCACAAAATATCCCACAATGCAAATGCCCGTCCAGATGACCAGCATCAGCATAATGGAAAATTTGTTGCCCTTTTTTTTCGATAGTTTAGCCGACCCCCAGGCCCCGCCGATGGCTACGATCTGAAGAATCAGGACCAAAACTATGAGCCCGGCAGAGGAAAACTTCAGTTCCTTTTCAGCAAAAGTAGAGGCCAGAAACAACACCGCCTGTACGCCGGCATTGTAGCAAAAAAAGGAAACTAGAAACGCTACGGTATTGCGGTCCCGGCGCAGCGAATGCCATGCTTTACCCAATTCATCATACCCTTTGCGGATCAGGTTGGTACGTGCCCGCACGATGCGGTCTTCAGGCAGGCGCCGCAACGAAATCTGGGCAAAACCGATCCACCACAGCCCGACCATGACAAATGCCGTCGGTACGGCGCGAAGTCCGTCAGGGAAACCAAACCACTGGTATTTCATGATTACCAGCAGGTTGACCAGCAGTAGAATCACACTGCCGATAAACCCGAAACTGAACCCTTTGGCGCTAACATCATCGTACCGGTCTTCCGTGACGATGAGCGGCAGGAACGCGTTGTAAAAAACGATACCGCCTGCAAATCCGATCGTCGCCAGAATAAAGCCCAGCACGCCAACCCAAAGTGTTTTCATCCCTGTAAAAAACAACAGGGAAATACAGGCCAGCGCGCCCAAAGTGGTAAAAAAACGCAGGAACGCCTTTTTACTTCCCCCGTAGTCGGCAATGCCTGAAAGAATGGGCGATATCAGGGCAATAATCAGGTATGCCAGGGCAATGCTCCAGGCATACAAGGTGCTATCCGACATCCGGAAGCCTAGTACATTCACCGTGTCGTTGGTGAGTTCGAGGAAATATCCCGGAAAAATGGCCACGGTTATGACCAGCGCATAAGCGCTGTTGGCCCAGTCGAAAAAAGCCCATCCATTGATGGTCCGGGGGTTGTTTTTGGCGGCGGGTAGCACAGAGGGTTCGGTTATTTCCACAATTTGATTGTTTTATTGCGATAAAATCCTGTGTCGTTCATTGGTTTTCAGTGCCTTATTTGATTATAAGGATTCCCGGCGCCGCTCTTTTGCCAGTTCTATTCCGGCTATGTCGAAGGCTTTTTTCAACTCCTCGTACATGAAATTCAGCGATTCCTCGTAGGTTTCACCTTTCGTCCAAACTGCGATTTGTACTTTCATGTCTTCCCGGCTCAGTCCGCTGATCTGTACCGAGGCGGGGCCATGGCCGGATGCATAAGGGCAACGGGTCGCCACTTCTTCCACCGTAGCACGCAACCAGTCGAGGGGTGTTTTGCTATGGATCAGCAAAGTGACTTCGGCCTGAACATCGGAGCCTTCCGCGATGTTTTCGATGGGCCCTTCCGTAATTTTACCATTTGGAATAATAATTTTTTTACCGGTAGGTGTAGCCAAAACAGTGCTGAATATTTGGATTTCAGTTACTTTTCCCATTTTTCCGTCGATGGAAAGCAGATCGCCTACCCGGAACGGTCTGAAAAGCAGGATCAGTACGCCGCTTGCAAAATTGCCGAGGCTGCCCTGTAATGCAAGTCCGATGGAAAAAGCGATGGCCGAAAAGATAGCGATAAAGGAAGTGGTTGCGATACCAATGGTGTTGGCCACCATAAATACCAGAATCACTTTCATGCCCGTATCAGAGAGCGAAGTAAAGAAAGGGCGCAAACTGGGATCTACGTTTCGGGATCGCAGAAATATATCAAAACCGCGGGTAAGGCGTTTGATTACCCATAATCCGATTAAAACCAGCGCAAGCGCGCTGAGCACACTGGGGCCGTATTTCCAGCCAAAATCAATGAGGTGGTCGAGGTACGTTTTTTGTTCCAAGAGCGTTGTGGTACAGTTGATGACAATAAAAAACCGGCGATTAGCCGAAAACGTTGCAAAGTTTGTTAAAAAGGTGGATTTGAAGTGTGAATTTTGCACCTGAATTAGCATCTACCCCATTCCAAACATTTTACCAACCTATTCGTATTTCCATAAATCAAATCTTAATGCGAAAATTGTTTTTGCCGGCGCTACTTGCCGCATGTACACTCTACATAGCTTGTACTCCTAAGTCAGGCTCCCAAATGGCTTCTACGCCTCCCTCTCCTGCCACGGAACCCGCTGTCTGGGATACGATGGGCAAACCCCTGATGGGTGAAGAGGCCGAAGAACCTGTCGAATATGCTTTCATGAACGAGGCGGAAGTGATGCCCGAAAAATCGCAGGAACCTGATACCCTGGCGCCCTACAACCCCTCGCATACGTTTGAACACGACCTGATCCACACCAAAATTGAAATTTCTTTCGATTGGGCGAAGAAACGCGCCAACGGTACAGCCACCCTCACCATGCGCCCCTGGTTCTATCCAACCGACAAGGTAACACTAGATGCCAAAAATTTTGATATAAAATCCGTGGCGCTGGATGGCAAGTCGGAACAGTTGAAATACGACTACAACAACGAGCAACTGACCATCCACCTGAGTAAAACGTACACCCGCAACGAAGAATTCAAAGTAGCGATCCAGTACACGGCCAAACCGGATGAGCGCGAAAGCATCGGCGGCAGCGCAGCTATCACCCAGGATAAAGGCCTGTACTTCATCAATGCGGATGGCGCCGACAAGGATAAACCGATGCAAATCTGGACCCAGGGCGAGACGGAAAGTAATTCTTTCTGGTTTCCTACGGTGGACAAACCCAACGAGCGCTGTACCCAGGAAATGTACATCACCGTGGAGAATAAATTCAAAACCCTTTCAAACGGGGTAATGGTTTCTTCTAAAAAGAACGCCGACGGTACCCGTACGGATTACTGGAAAATGGACAAACCTCACGCGCCCTACCTGTTTATGATGGCCATCGGGGAATATGCCGTAGTAAAAGACAAATGGCGCGGTATCGATGTGGATTATTATGTCGAACCGAAATACGAGCCCTATGCCCGCGATATTTACCCGTACACCACGGAAATGCTGGATTTTTTTTCCAACAAACTCGGATATGCCTATCCTTGGTCTAAGTTTTCGCAGGTTGTTGTGCGCGATTATGTGAGCGGTGCTATGGAAAACACTACAGCGGTGATTTTCGGCGAGTTTATGCAAAAAAACAAACGCGAGCTGCTGGACGACCACATGACCAACGAAAAAGTAGTGGCGCATGAAATGTTCCACCACTGGTTTGGCGACCTGGTTACCACCGAGAGCTGGTCCAATCTTACCCTTAATGAAGGATTTGCCAATTATTCGGAATACCTCTGGCTGGAACACAAACACGGTAAGGATGAAGCTGATTTCCATGAAATGCAGGAACGCCAGGGGTACGTGTTTTCCGCTGCCGGCGGCGGACACCCGCTGATCCATTTCGGATATGACAACCGTGAAGACATGTTCGATGCGCATTCCTACAACAAAGGCGGTGCAATCCTGCATATGCTGCGCGCTCAAATCGGCGACGACGCCTTCTTCACAGGCCTGCAGCGGTACCTGAAAAAAAATGAATACACGGATGTAGAAGCGCACGAACTGCGGCTCATTTTTGAAGATGTAACCGGACAGGACCTCAACTGGTTTTTCAACCAGTGGTTTTTCAGCGCCGGACACCCCAACCTCGATATCGACTACGGCTGGGATGAAAACACTAAAAAAGCAAGTGTTACCATCACACAAACACAAGAAGGGGAGGGCGTTGTACGTGTTTTTGACCTGCCGCTTACCGTGGATTTGTACGATGCCACCGGTAAAGTGACCGAGGAGTTCATCCGCCTGACCAAACGCAGCCAAACCTTCACTTTTGATGCGCCTACCCGCCCGGCATTGATCAATACAGATGTAGAAAAAACATTGCTCGCTGTCAAACGCGACAACCACACCCCGGAGGAATGGGCATTTATGTACCGCAATGTACCGCAGTTCCTCGCCCGCTGGGAAGCGATTGAGGCATTGGAAGATGACAAGTCTGGTATTGCTGAACAAGTGTATGAAGCAGCCCTGAAAGACAAGTTTTATGCTATCCGCCAAAAAGCGCTGCAATACGTCGATCCTGAAAAGCCGGAGGTTTTATCCGTTATTGCCGAAATGGCAGATAAGGACACCGATCCCGGCGTCAAATCGATAGCGATGCAGATCCTGGGTGAAACCGGCGACAAAAAATATGTCCCCTTGCTGCAAAAAGGTTTGGGCGCCGACCAGGCTTATAGTGTTGTAAGCGCCGCTTTATCAGGTCTGACCAAACTGGATCCCCAGGCCGCAGTAGCCGCTTCCAAAGTGCTGCAAAATGATGACAGTGACGCCATTATTCCGGTGCTTACTGAATTGTACGGCGACAACCCCGACCGGGCTAACCTGCCGTTTTTTGAACAAAAAATTGATAAAGTGGATTACGCGGGCGCGTTTTCATTTTTTGAAAACTACCGGAAATTCCTCGTTGGTATAGGAGATCCTGCACTTATCGGAAGTGCAATCGATCGGTTTAAAAACATCGCCCTCGACGGCACGACCAGTCAGTGGCGCCGGTTCGGAGCGACCAAAGCCATTGCGGATATCCGAAACTATTTTAGAGAAAAAGGAGAAGTGGATAATGTGACAGCGCTTAGGGGTATTCTCAGCGAAATCAAGGAAAAAGAGACCGACGCAACGCTGAAACTGTATTATAACATGTTCGATGAACCTTAATCTGGTTATTGGTTATTGGTTATTGGTGTGGTAATGCTTGGCTTAATTACAAGGCCAAGCATTACCACACCAATAACCAATAACCAATAACTGATAACGAATAACAAAACAAACGAAATGTCCAACGTTACAATCCGACCCGCTACGGAAGCGGACCTGCCTGCCGTACACGGCCTGATGTTTGAACTGGCGGTCTATGAAAAAGAGCCGGAAGCCGTAGCCGCAACCCTGGAAGAATACCGGGAAGATTTCCGGAATGGGCTTTTTGAAAGCCATGTCGCCGAAATGGATGGCAAAATAATCGGCATGACCCTATTCTACATGGCTTATTCTTCCTGGAAAGGCAAGATGCTTTACCTCGATGATTTCGTAGTCACGGAAGAATGCCGCCGCTACGGGGCGGGCCAGTTGCTGTTCGATGCATTCATGGAAGAAGGCCGCCGCCGGGGATGTCGTTTGATAAAATGGCAGGTACTGGACTGGAATGAACCGGCTTTAAATTTTTACCGGAAAAACGAATCCATCATCGAAACGAATTGGTGGAATGCGAAGATTTTCCTGGGGTAGTTATTCGTTATCAGTTATTCGTTATTCGTGTGGTAAAGCTTAGTTCTGGTAAAAAACGAGACCAAGTTTTATCACACGAATAACGAATAACGAATAACGAATAACGAATAACTTACTTCTTCACCAGGCTATTGAATGCCGCTTCATTCACCTGAACAGGGTATGTTTTGCGCAATTCATCGATCCACTGTTTTTCAAGGTAGTCCTGATAATCAGCCACAGCATAACCGCGCGCTTCCGAAAGTACTTTAGACGATGGTGGTACAATTTCTTCAATTTTCAGGAAAAAGGATGTCTTGGTGCCTGCATCCGACTTGATGCTGGTGACGGCTCCTGCCGACCAGAAAGCACCGAGGTCTTTGTTTTTACCTTTTTCGTACAGTTTTTCCATAACGGTTACCACTTCCGTTTTTTTGTTCATTTTCTTCAGCACGTCGACAGCAGGTTTTTTAGAAGCCAACTGGCGCACTTTTTCCCCGATTTTCGGATCGTCCGTTTTCAGGGTATAGATGCTGACCCGGGCACGCTCCTCCCATTTGTATTTCTGGCTCAGATTGGCTTTGTAATATTGATCCAGGCCCAGGGTGTCGTTGTTGGCTTTGTCCCAGACATTCAGTTTCAGCGCCTCAAAAAGCAAAATGCCTTCCTCGTATTCGCGCATCAAAGAGTGAAAGTCCGCGTATTTTGTATCCAGTTGGCTTTCTTCAAATTGCATAGACACTTCATCAGACCAGTTTTTATACAGGCGCTGAATGGTTTCTGCAGCGGGCAGGCCGGCGCCGCGCATCCGGTCGCGGCCGGTTTTCACGCAATAATCTTCAAAATCGGCCACGGTGTACACCGTTTTGTCATTATAGCGCAGCAGTACATCCTGTGGTTTGGATGGATCTGCTTTCCATTTAAAGGTAAGGAAAACACTGTCCACCTGACGTGCCGACCATTTGGCCAGTACATCGGGATATTCCTGAAAACGGCTATCCGTTTTGATCCGGGCAATCATACTTTGTTTGGAAAGTTCGCTGCGGCTGTCTCTTTTTACCCGTTCTGTCAGCGCGCGTTTGGAACTTTCAAAGGTGCCGATCGGGCGGCGGCTCACCCGTTTGATGATATGCCAACCGAGGCTGGTTTCAACAGGCGCCGAGAAATCGCCGTCTTTTTCGAGTCCGAAAGCCGCATCTTCAAAAGTGCGCTGGTAGCGATTGATACCGAAAAACCCGATGTACCCGCCTTTGGGAGCAGTCACTTTGTCTTCCGATATCCGGGCGCAAACCTCGTCCCATTTCGCGCCGTTTTTCAGCATCACGAACGCACTGTCGATGCGCATCCGTTGCATGGTGTTTTTTTCGGGTGATTTATCCTTGCGCACGAGGATCTGGGCAACTTCCACTTCTCCACGTGCCGGGCGAAAATCATTGACCAAAACCAGGTGATAGCCGGTATTGGAACGGACGGGGCCGACAACCGAGCCTTTGGAAGCAGCGTAAATGGCTTTTTCCATGGTGTAATAGCCGTCGGGCAGCATTGCTGTTACAAATCCGAGGTTGCCGCCGTTATCTTTCACAGACTTGTCATCGGAACTGTCGCGGGCCAGGGTTTCAAATGCAGTGCCGCTTTTGATCATTTTCAGCAGGTTCATTGCCCGGTTGTAGGCGCGGAGCGAATCGGCTGCTTTGGCATTCCGGTCGCAGGCAATAAAAATGTGGCTGATATTCACATCCTGCTGCATCCGGTCATAGGTTTCGCGGATGAGTTTTTCGGTTACTTCTTTATCCACTAAATAGGAATTGGCCAACTGCCGGCGGTAGCCATCCAGTTCGCTGCGCAACGAGGCAACCGTGTCCAGTTGCATATCCCGTGCCTTTTGGACTTTAAGTTTGAACTTGGTATAAAGGTCGAGGTAGTCCCGTAAAGAGGCTTCCGAAAAATCGGCTTTGTCCTGATTGGTTTTGGAATAGATGTACCTGAATTCAGATACTGTGACAGGTTTACCTTTCACTGTGAACAGTACAGCGTCTTCGGTTTGGGCGGTCAGGGTGGCTGCAAACCACAAAATGAGGCAAGCCGAGGCCAGCAGATGTTTTAACATAATAGTTGGAGGCATGATTGTAGCCCGTTTTCTGCGTTGACGTACTCTGGTTGAAGTAGCAAATCGGACTTGAAAAAAGGCTTGGTGAGTACCATTTCAGGTTAAAAACGGTTTCTTAATCCTTAAAAAGTAAAAAACAGTGCGCAAAATTAGAAAAGGGTGATGAAAACGCCGGATAGCGACAATTGTTTTCTCTTTATTAACAGGAGAATGATGAAATCGGCGGATAAACAAGCATATAAATAAAAAAAGACCGCTCAGGCAACAGCCTGAACGGTCTTTTTTTATACTTCAGCAAAAACCTTTGAATTAGAATTTTGCAATTTTCACGGTTTTCACTTCACCGCTACCCAGTCTGATACGAACCATGTAGATACCTGAAGGCAGGTTGATCATCGGCAGTTCTTCTTGTACCAAAGTGCCTTGCGGAATGGTGAGCGTATGCAGAATATCGCCGTTGGTGGTCGAAATTGTTACGACAACATCAGAATCGTATGCGAGGGCATTTTTGATCGTCAGTTTGTCGGCAACAGGATTTGGATATACCGATACGGCAGACACTTCAGAAAAATCGAGGTGTACTTCTTTGATTGGAGAATACACATCGAAACCATTTCCGTTCGAGCGTTTGATGCGGTAATAACTCACACCTGCCAAAGGAGTCTGGTCGAGGGCGCTGTAGTAGTTGGGAGCGCTTGCATTTTGCAGACCCATTACGGTTGTCACCACATCCCATGTAGTTTTGTTAGCAGAACGTTGTACGGCATAGATGTATGCGCCGCCTTCAGGAGCAGTTGACCACAGCAGTTTCACCGTATTATTTGGCTGAACAACAGCAACCAGATCGTCGGTATAACCCGGGCATGAGCCGCCGCCTGCGGGGTTAACCGTAATGGTTATGATATTGGACTCCAGGTAGTTATTGCAACCGGCACGGCGTGCACAGCGCATGTAACGGGAAGTTTCAAACAATGGTCCGGGGTGATAGCTGGCACTTGTAGCACCCGGGATGGGTTGCCAAACGGGCAAGCCGCCTATTTGCATGAGCTGGAGCCACTGGTATTCGATATCGCCGCTACCGCCACTTGGAGCAACAGTTCCGTTAATCGTATTCGGGGTAGCGCCTTCGCAGATGATCTGATCGCAGCAGATGAAACCCGCATTGGTTACATTGGCGCAAGGGATGTGGATACCTGCATCGAAACACGGGTTGTCCGGCTGGCCTGCAATAATAGTAAACGGCGCCGTTTTGCCATTTTGATTGACATCGCTGTCCTTGCAATCGTTGGAAGCATTGTCTTTCGGTGAGAAAACGTACCCGGTAGGGATACCGCTAAACATCAGGATATAAGTGCCCGGAGTCACACATGTAAAGGTGTAAATACCGTCCGCGTTGGTAGCTGTCGTGCCCACGACTACATCGTCGGAGCTGTTGAAAACGCCATCAACACCCGGTTTGATGAGCATAACCGTGATGTTAGGTACGCCGCCATCGAGTTCGATGCTGTTTTGGAAACCATCCTGCGTATCATCATACCAGACAAAGTCGCCGATTGTGATACCATTATCAGTAGAACCGATCGTGACTGTTGCGGTTGCCGTACAACCGGCTGCGTCCGTTACTGTTACGGTATGCGAACCGGCAGTAAGGTTGATCGCAGTGGCAGTCATTTCGTTATTATCCCATTTGTACGTGTAGCCGCCTGAACCGCCGGATGCGCTGGCAGTTGCACTGCCGAGTTGGTCGCATTTGGCATTGGAAGAAGCAACGATCACCACATTCGGTGGTATAGCTGCCGCTACACTGACCTGTCCGGTTGCAGTACAGCCGGCTGCATCGGTAACTGTTACACTATAAGTACCGGCATTAAGGTTGGTTATAGTAGCACTGTTAACGCCATTGCTCCAATGGAAGGTGTAGGGGCCTGTGCCGCCGGAGGCGCCTGCTGTTGCAGAACCGCCGCCTGAAGTACAGTTAGCCGGAGAGCCGGGAGAAACAATAACAGTAGGCGCTCCTGGCTGGGAAATAGTAACCATGGCAGAGGCAGAACATCCAGCCGCATCTGTTACAGTAACATGGTGTACGCCAACGCTCAGGTTGGTAGCGGTAGCGCTGGCCTGACCATTATCCCACAGGAAAATATAACCACCCGCTCCACCAGTTGCAGTTGCTGTAGCACTGCCACCGGAAGTACAGGTTGCATTGGTATTCACTACGGCAGTTACGGTTGGTCCTTGTGTCTGACCGATGATCACGATGGCTGTTGCAACACAACCTTTCGAATCTGTTACAGTAACAGAGTGTGGGCCTGCACCCAGGTTGGTTGCGGTGGCAGTTAACTGATTGTTATCCCATTTAAATGTATAAGCCGGTGTACCACCTGCGCCACTGGCTGTAGCGCTGCCACCGACCAGGCAAGTTGCATTGGTAACCACAACGGCACTGGCAGTGAGTTGTGGAGCCGTAGGAATATTCACTGTTCCTACTCCAGTACAACCCGTTGTGATATCCGTAACGGTGAAAGAGTGGTTGCCTGCACTCAAATTGGTAGCAGTAGCGCCGGTTTGTCCGTTGTCCCAGCTAAAGGAATAGTTGCCTGAGCCGGCGCTGGCTGTTGCAGTGGCGCTGCCACCTATGGTACAACCTGCATTGCTCACCACGGTTGCACTGACAGTCAGGCTGGTATTGGTGCCGCCTATTGTAACCGTAACGGGTTTTGTACAACCGTTGGCATCAGTCAGGGTAGCAGTATAGGTGCCGGACATGCCGGAAATCGTAAAATTGGTAGAACCGGTATTCCAGATAATAGTATATGGTGGTGTTCCACCGCCTGGAATGACCGTTGCGCTGCCGGCCAGGCCACAAGCTGCGTTGACAGTGGTAGACGTGCAGGTTAATGCCGGCGGTTGTGTAATATTGACATTGGTAAAATTAGAACAACCGTTCGCATCCGTAACGGTTACCGTGTAGGTGCCGGGTGCAAGTCCTGTGACATCCGGTAATACACTGCCTGTGCTCCAAAGGTATGTATAGGGCGGTGTGCCCGACATAGCGCTAACGTGTGCAGTACCATTGTTTAAACCGAAACAGGTTACATTGGTATGCGTTTCCATCAGCCAGATCCCTTCATTCCAGAAGTAAACCGTACCGCTACCGGCAGTGGTGCAGCCTTTTGCATCTGTAACGGTAACGGTGTATGTGCCTTCCGGCAAACCCGTTATTTGTGCTGTTGTTGCGCCGGTGCTCCACAGGTAGGTGTAGGGAGGCGTGCCGCCAAACGGTACTGCCGTGACTTTACCGTCGGGCACAATACCGCAAATTTGGCTTTCCCCGTAGACCTGGACGCCCAGTTGCGGAGGTTGGGTGATGGTAATGGTGCCGACAGCGTAACCAAGATCAATGTCGGTTGCTGTGACGGAATAGGTTCCTGCAGGAAGTCCGGTAACGGTTGCAGTTGTAGCGCCGGTACTCCACTGGTAGGTGTAAGGAGCCCAGCCGCCTGATCCTACTGCGGTGGCTGTGCCGTTGCTTAAACCAAAACAGGTAACATTAGTGCCGGTGACCGAAATGGTAACCTGCGCCTGTAGTACAGCGCCGGCAAAAGAAAAGTAAATCAACAGTGCTGCAGCCAAAGGCAACATTCTGCTGATTCGGAATCTGGAAAGTGTAGAGTTCTGTCCCATGGGAAGGATTTTTAAATTAAATATGAAAAGCGGAAAACAGTGAAATGGGGGATTAAAACATAACAAAGACGGGGTTACCTTAAAAAGGTAACCAGGCATATATTGTGTGTAAGTGGGAGTAAAAAAAGAGAAAACAGGCGAGATGACTGGCTTATGCGTGACAAAAATAGCAAATCTTAGTTGTTACACCTTAGTTCGTCTGTTAATTTTTATAATTAAGTAAGGCTCTGTCGGCTACATTACCCTTTTTCAGGCAACCTACTTCGATTCTAACTGCGTTTCGCAGTTAATTTGAAGGTAAGCAGTACGGTATCTTCAATCAGTTTGTCTTTTACAGTACCCAGCATGCCCGACCTGAAAGTGATACCCCATTTTGTTCTGTTGATAGAAAATGAAGGCGAACGCACGGTCAGCTCGTCTCCCGAAACTTTCATCGTAACCGGAATATTCAAGCCATTGGTTTTTCCCTTGATGGTCAGTTCTCCCGATGCCACCTGGCTGAAATCCTGCGTATTGCTTGGCAGCACTTCATTGAATGCAAATTCAGCCGTCGGGAACTTATTGACTTCAAAAAAATCGACATCTTTCAGGTGAGATTCCAGGTCGCGTTTTTCTCCGCCATCTTTAATGCTGGTAACTGCCAGCGAATGCATGTCTAAAACAATTTTACCGCGTTCTAAGTTGCCATTTGTCACTACTAGTTCTCCGGAGGACACTGTGATGGTACCTTCATGTGAATCTCCGATCGTTTTTTTTCCCGACCAAAAAACGGTGCCGCTTGTCACGGTATAAGTGATTGTGCCACTCGGGGGCGTATTAGGCGTTGTTTGTGCTATGGCCGGATTATTTTGTGGGGCTGGAGGAGCGGAATCATTTTTACAGGCAGCAGTGGTTATGATTACAAAAAAGAAAAATAAACTCGTATTACGCAGCATGTGGGTTTGATTTTGAAATGGTAAATCAGCTTTTAGAAGTCAATCAGTGGATAAATTGGGCTGCAAAAGTACATTTTAAGATACTCTTCCTACGGCTATTTCAAATCTTTAAACATAAATTATTGTAATTTCGGGGCGCCCCAGGCAGCATTAACCCGGCTGTATCGTTTTTGCACAGTCTATTCCATCACACATGAGTTATTTCTATCGCCTGCTATTGCTGTTGTTCTTTTGCCTGGTACAGTATTCCTGTCAAAAAGCGATAGGGGATGAAACTGTAATTGTTACGACAGCCCCCGAATTCCGGGTGGATCTGTTTGAACAGCGCGACCCGGTTAGCGGGAATCCCACGTTCGGGCTTTGGATACGCAGTGTGGAAACCTTCACCTGTTCCAATTATATTATTGAAGGCTCCGTTCAAACGAGTATTTCGGAAGTAAAAATTCAACTCGACGACGTTCGGAAACCGGATACCTGCATAGGGAGTGCCGGTCCTGCCCAAACGTTTATGGCGATTGGGGATTTACCCCTGGGTACCTATCATTTTTCCCTGTCTCTGGGTAATGCGATTGAAAACGAAGGTGTGTTAAAGGTGCTTTCATCAGGCTATGAACTGAGCGTTGAACAACCACAAGGCATTGATTTTCAAAATGTAGCATTACAAAAAATTCCCGGAGGGCTGGTTTGGGGCTATATCGCCACACCTGATAGCGCTGCCAATTCGGT
>JADLCC010000021.1 GCA_020847425.1 Saprospiraceae bacterium | reverse complement strand
CCGAATACCAGACATTTTAAGCACACTTCTGGACATTTTAAGCCTGGGTAAAAACCGGTACGCTGGAACGCTGTTCCGGCATCGAAAATAGCCAGGCATTGCCGGAACAGCGTTCCAGCGTACAAAAATGTCCAGCAGTGTGGCATCATTCATTCGCTCAATCATATATTGAAAAATGAAAAGAAGAAATTTTCTCAAAATATTTCCGGCAGCGGGGGTATCGTCCTTCGTTGTCAACGGCCACGCTATGCGGCCTTTTGCCAACAGTAAAA
Source organism: Saprospiraceae bacterium (assembly GCA_020847425.1). Lineage (GTDB taxonomy): Bacteria > Bacteroidota > Bacteroidia > Chitinophagales > Saprospiraceae > M3007. The sequence continues at coordinate 6,524 of JADLCC010000021.1, read as the reverse complement.
TCGCCAGAATCATGTCGGCCTGCGAAGACGTGGAAGACCGCGTACTGGTACTGATCCAGTTGAAAGGCGGGAACGACGGCTTGAACGCTGTTATTCCGATCAATCAGTATGATCTGTACGCCAACCTTAGGCCTTCCATCAAAATTCCTGATACCGGCAATGAAAAATTTATCAACCTCGATACTACGCTGAGTGTGGCCAAGCAGGTAGGTATTCACCCTAAAATGTTGTCGTTCAAACAATTATACGACCAGGGCTGGGCTTCCGTTATTCAGGCCGCAGGTTATGAAGACATGAATCAATCCCACTTCACGGGTTCCGATTTATGGCTTTCCGGTGGCGACAGCACACTAGAAGGTAGTGCCATCGGTTCCGGCTGGATGGGCCGCTCCCTGCAAGCCATGTATCCCGATGTGCTGGGCGGACCTACCACCAACAATCCTGATCCGTTGGGTATCCAACTCGGCGATTCCAGCCCTTCCCTGGGTTTTCACACCGAAACGGAGCACCAGAATGTCATCAACCTGAGCGGTCAGGATGCGGCAGGTTTTTATTCGCTGATCCAGACTATCGGCGGTGCGCCATTGATGAATGTGCCTGAATCCGAATACGGCGACGAAATTGAATACATACAGGGTGTGGAACAAAGTGTCAACGATTACGCTGAACGCATCAGTCAGGTGTTCAATGCGGGCTCCAATTCGCCTACCACTTATCCCGATACTTCCCTGGCTGATCAGTTGAGAACCGTCGCCAGACTTATCAAGGGCGGTTGCAAAACCAAAATGTACCTGTGCCAGATGGGCGGTTTTGACACCCACGGCTCACAAATCGTGGAAAACAACCCTTCCTCCGGCGATCATGCCGATTTGCTCCAGAACCTCACCGACTCGATCAAGGCTTTTTGCGACGACCTCGATGCAATGGAACTGGCTGATAAAGTCGCCGGCTGCACTTTTTCCGAGTTTGGTCGCTGTGCGCGTGAAAACGGCTCGCTGGGTTCCGACCACGGCACCTTGGCGCCGATGTTCCTGTTTGGCAAAAACATCCAGGCGGGTGTGCAGGGCAACAATGTCAACCTCGCCAACCTGACGAATGACAATCAGTTGCAGGGCGTACAAAATGATTACAGGCAGGTTTTTGCCACATTGTTACAGGACTGGCTGGGCGCCAACAATTACGTGCTGGAACAAACCATGTTTGAAGGGTACACCAAACTTCCGGTGGTGGATAGCGTTGCTCTTGTAACGCCCGATTGTTATATCGGCGGTACGGTTTCCATATTTGATGCCTACCATAAACAACGCGCACTGTCGGTCTACCCGAACCCCGCCCGTGTCAGCGCTGAAGTTACTTTCCAGAGCGAAAATGCCTTCGAAGCGCGGCTCACGCTGCACAGCCTGGGCGGCACACTGGTTTCCGCGACGAATGCAAGCATTCAGCCGGGCTCGAATTTGCACTACCTCGACGTGTCTGCCTTACCACCCGGACAATATTTTGTACGGATTGAAAGTAAAAACAACGGCGCTGCGGAAGTTGTAAAACTCAGCGTGGTGCGTTGATCTGATAAATATTGTTTGAAAGAGGCTGTGTCAAAAAGTTGATGAAGGTTGATAAGGGTTTATAAGGGTTGATATTTTGCATTCGAGGAGGCGAACCGGCCTTATTTGAGTGGTAATTATCAACCTTTATCAACTTTTTATCAACCCTTATCAACCTTTTGGCCCAGCCTCTCCTATTTTCATCGAAATTTGTGCCCGTTCACAGACAGATTATGACCGTACCTTCGTTTGTAGTCCACAAATGTTCTGACCACAAAGACTTTTTACATGCGACAGCAAATTTCGACCTTGTTTTTTCTATTGTTTTTCACCACACTGCTCCAGGCACAAAACAACGCAGATTGTGCCACCGCTATGGATATTTGTGAAAAAAAGGCCTACCACATCGACCATGCGAGCGGCGAAGGAGCGAACCGGACCGAAGCCGATATGATGACCTGCTTCCTGAACAGCGAAAATGCCGGACAAGCGGAAGAGAACTCCACCTGGATTAAATTTGAAATCGCGAAAGGCGGGCAACTTACTTTTGCCATTACGCCGCACAGGGTAACAGACGATATCGACTGGGTGGTCTACCGTTTAGCGCCTTCAGGCGATTGCGCCAGCAAAAAAGTGGTGCGTTGTATGGCCGCAGGCGATAGCGAATCACTTGGTTTGAGCAGTCCATGTATGGGCGAAACAGGCCTTAAATGGGGAGAAACCGACGACAGCGAAAACGCAGGCTGCAGCGACCCCGACGACAATGCCTGGCTTGCACCGCTCAAAGTAAGCAAAGGCGAAAAATATGTACTGCTCATCAGCAACGTTACCTCAAAAGGTCCCGGGTTTAGTGTGCGTTTCGGCGGCACCGCCATGCTTCCCTGCGATAAGGAAAAAGAAAAAGAACCTAAAAAAACCAAACCGGAAGTCACCGCCAAAACAGTAAAACCGCCGAAAAAAGAGGCCGCATCCCCTGTTTCGGCGCCTCCCGCTATCATTGGCGGCCGGGCCGTTGAAGTTGGTGATGAATTGAAGGTGAAAAGCCGCACGATCAAGGTAAAAGTCTGGGACAGCCAAGTGGAAGACGGCGATATCATTTCTATTTACCTGGATGATGTAAAAGTCATCAATAGGGTTTACCTGCGCCTCAAACCCCAGGAATTTAATATTCAGTTGCCTCCAGGCAAAGAACACTACCTCACCGTGTATGCCGACGACTTTGGCAAAGCCGAGCCGAACAGCGCCAAGGTTTCAATCAACGACGGCGTAAGCGAACAGATTATTGATCTGGTGGCCGGACGGAGTAAGCAAGAGAGTGTGAAGATTATTGCGGAATAGGTTGAGATTGTTGAGAGTTGAGGGTGTTGAGGGTTGAGGGTGGTAACTCATGCCTGGGTTACCACCCTCAACCCTCAACAATCTCAACCCCTCAACAACCCTTCTCTGTACTATGCTGCCCATCTGTGGTTTAGTGCTATTATGATAGGTTTTCGTTTTTCAGACTTCAAGCCCGATCCCGATCAAAGCACTTTTGACCGGCTGTTCAAGATATTTCAGGAATTGATGTTGTACACATCCGGAGATGTTTCCGAGTCGCTGGCATGGCTCAATGAACTGGACCGGGAATATAAACTCACGACCGACGAATATGGCATGGGCGACTTTATCCGCGATCTGGAAGAACGCGGGTACATCCGCCGCGACGGCGATGAACAAGGTGGGATGGGTCCCACTTCCAAACTCGAAATCAGCCTGCGGCAAAAAAGCCTCGACGATATTTTCGGCGATCTCAAAAAAGCCAAAAGCGGCCGGCACAATACTTCAATTATTGGTCGCGGCGACGAATATACTGCCGATGTAAAACCCTATGAATTTGGTGATAGCCTGGAAAATCTTGCCGTTACCAATTCTCTCAAAAATGCCTATATCAACCACGGCATCGACGAATTCAACCTCACGCAGGAAGACCTGGAAGTACACGAAACCTATTTCCAGAGCCAGATGTCCTCCGTTCTGATGATCGATATTTCGCATTCGATGATCCTGTACGGCGAAGACCGTATCACGCCCGCCAAAAAAGTGGCGCTGGCGCTGGCGGAGTTTATCCAAACACGTTATCCGAAAGATACGCTCGATATCCTGGTATTCGGCGACGATGCCTGGCCTATCGAACTGAAAGACGTTCCGTACTTACAAGTGGGTGAGTATCACACGAATACGGTGGCTGGGCTGGAATTGGCGCTCGATATTCTGAAAAAACGCCGCAACCCGAACAAACAAATTTTTATGATCACCGACGGCAAACCGACCTGCCTGAAAATCGGTAAAAATTATTATAAAAACGCGTTCGGGCTCGACCGGAAAATTGTGAACCGCTGCCTCAATCTGGCTATGCGCTGCAAAAAACTGGATGTGCCCATCACTACTTTTATGATCGCCCGCGATCCCTACCTCGTGCGCTTTGTGGAAGCATTTACGGAAACGAATAAAGGAAAAGCATTTTATTCTTCGCTTTCCGGCCTGGGCTCTTTTGTGCTGGAGAATTATAAGAAGAAAAAACGCAAGTGAGTGTTTTGGTGTTTTGGTGTTTTAGTGTTTTAGTGTTTTAGTGTTTTAGGGTGCATTGCTCTTGGCCTATGCTAAAGCCAAACTATTGCACTCTAAAACACCAAAATACCAAAACACCAAAACACTATTTACCTTTGCCCCATGTACATCCTGCTCGTCTCCATCGTGATCGGCCTTTTTGTGGCCATGTTATTCGTCAACCTGTATTTCCGTGCAAAAGTGCTGAAACTGTACGGGGTGCTGGTGCGCAACAAAGTAGAATTCGGCGCCGCACATATTTTTAACAGGCAAAAACTGGAAGAAGAAATCCTTCCGCGGTATCCACAGTTTCGCAATGAAATCGAAGGTTTTATCCGGCATATGCGGTACACCATCCGTATGGCTACTGTGCTGATATTGCTGATAACGGCGTTTGGTGCGATACTGATGTATTTCCGTTGAGTACGTGTTTTTGTGTTTTAGGGTTTTGGTGTTTTAGAGTGCATTGCTCTTAATCTTTACTAAAAACCAAGATATTGCACCCTAAAACACCAAAACCCTAAAACACAAAAACACTTATCTCCCCTTTTTCCCAGCCTTCACCAGCGCCACCGGCTTCGCCTTTTCCGGCGCTTCATTGTCTACCAACCGGTTCGGGTCGCTCAGCGAATGGCTACGGAACCACAGGAACCAGCCTCCGAAGAACATCAGCAAAACCAGCAGCGAAGCGAACATGGATATTTTTTCGCCGAGGTAGAACGAGCGCGGTTCAAAACGCATTTCCAGTTTCATATTCTGGCCGGCAGGCAGGCGCATACCGCGCAGGAGGTAGTTTACTTTGAAAAAATCAGGTGCAGGCTGACCGTTCAGGTAACATTTCCAGCCTTTTTCCGCAGGGTAGTATATTTCTGAAAAAACGGCGAACTGCTCCGTTTTTGCGGAATATTCATACTCCATTTTATCGGGATGGTATTTGCTCAGTCGGATCGTATTGCTGCTATCTGATTGAATAACAAGACCTTGCAACGAAGAAGCAAATGATTGCTGTACTACTGCGCTGTCTTTCGGATTCAGGGTGTGCAGAGCGTTCATTTCCGCTTCGGCTGTGGGCACAACATCAAAATGTTTGACAAACCAGGCATTGCCACAAGCCAGCGTATTGGGAATCACTTCACCTTTTTGTCCAACTATGTACTTGCCATTCAGCATGCCTACGATATGCAGGTTATCGGCCAGATCCCTTCCCAGAAAAGTGTCCACCACTTCCTGATAGCGCTGGAGTTTTGCTGCGTGGTAGCCGCTCAGGCTTTTGTGGAAATAAGAAGTAGTGGCGTTGCCGGCAATACCACCTCGGGAAAGATCGAGCACACGATAATCCGGATCCGGGTCTTTTTTAATCTGTTTGTCAAACGCTTCTTCCTGCGGCGGCGCAATCGCCGAACGTTTGGTTTCGTATTTTTCGGAAGAAATGGTGCGGGTACAGATCATCCAGTGATCGCCCAAAGACAACAAAGCCACCGAAATAACCATGAATGCTGCATTCAGCCGGCCTTGCAGGTACAACCAGATCAGGGCTGCAGCGGCCAAAACCAGTCCGATGGTACGGAAAGCATCGCTGCGCACCAGCGCCGAGCGGTCTTTTTGCAAAGCAGCCAGCAAATCGGGGGTTTGTGCCAGTGCGCTGTCGTTCGGGCCGGCATCAGGCGCCAGAACAATAGCCAGCAGGGCCAGCAACACTGTGCCACCCGCAGCAATACCCAAGGATCGTTTTTTACGATCCAAAGCGATATCCGGGTCGCAGAGTTTCTGCAAACCCATGGCCGCCAAAGCCGCAAAACACAGTTGTCCCATACCCAGAGCCATCGAAACGGCCCGGAATTTATTGAACATCGGCAGGTAATCGTACAAAATATCGTTCAGGAAGAAGTGTTTGCCCCAGGCCAGCGTTACCATAAAAAGTCCGCCACCCAGAAACCACCATTTCACATTTCCAGGCACCAGAAAAGCGCCAAGCAGGAACAGGAAACAAACAATAGCCCCGAAATAAATAGCCGTTCCGACAAAAGGCTGGACACCGGTGTACATCAGACCCGCTGTTTGTTGGGCAGCCTGCTGCGGCGACATTTGCTGGCTGTATTTGCGCGTAAGCACCTTGTACAATTCCGTGTTTCTGTAAGACTCATTGCCGCCTCCGCCTGCGAAATGGGGTACCAGCAGCGTGAGCGACTCACCCACACCGTAACTCCAGCCGAAGAGGTAATCTTTATCCAAACCGTCGCCTTTTGAAGATTTTGTACTCAGTTCCGATTTGCCCCGAATGGTTTCCTGGCCATATTCGTAGGTCGGCCACAGGCGCGACAGGTTACAGCCGAAACCAATGGCAATGGCCAGTCCGACCGCTACAAGTGATTTCCCCCAACTTACAAAAGCCTTATG
>JADLCC010000020.1 GCA_020847425.1 Saprospiraceae bacterium | reverse complement strand
TGTCTTATCCGGACCTGTACAGTACAAAAGCAACTCGACAAGCACTTACCAGGCCCCGGCCAGCCACTTCCGCGCCGCATCAAAAGCCCCGGGCGGCACAACGTTTGCTTTTTCAAAGGCCTGCCAGTCTTCTTCGAGGACTTGTTTATAGTCTTTGCCGTTGATGTCTTTCCGGCCCTTGAGGTGGAGCCAGGCGGTTTGGGCATCAGCTTGGTGGCCGGAAAGCCATTTTGCGTGGCCGATATTGGTATAAGCAATTATTTGAGTAGGGTCAAAGTCGAGGCTACGGAGGCCCGCTTGCACGGAAAGGGTATAATCTTTTGCAAAAACCGCCCACCACGAGACCTCGATATACCCCCTAACGCCTAGGTTTACAAAGTTCTGGTTAACTCCCCGGAGGCTATCGCAACTGGCGGCAACCATATGCACGGCCCGCACCGTGAGTGGATACATTTGCTTGCTTTGGGTAGAGTCTTTTACTCCAGAAATATTGTGAAATAACTGCACGTAATCTTTTACAAATCTGGTCCTTCCTAACAAGAAATCGGCTTGCTGGATGTGCAGGGCTTCTTCATAATAGTCAAGGGCTTTGGGGTAGTTTTTTATAGAACGATACAATTCACCTAGGTCATTCAATGTCGAAGCCAGATCAGGCAGAAGAGTGCCGGGGCTTTTCTCTGCCATTTGCCGATAGATGCTCAAAGCCTCATTGAAGGCTTTTTCTGCTTCGGGTATTTTTTGGCTGTATTGGTAATACTTGGCCAGAGCGTTCAGTGTCCAAGCCACTTTGGATAGGAAAGCACCAGGATTTTTCTCAGCAAATTGCCGTCTGATACCCAATGCCTCACTATAGGCCTTTTCCGCTTCCGGCATCCTTAGGGTGATATAATAATTTACCCCCTGGCTGTTCAGTGTTGCAGCCACTTCAGATAGAAAAGCGTCGGGATTTTTGTCCGCCAATTGCCGAAAGATGCTCAATGCCTCATTCAAGGCTTTTTCCGATTCATTTATATTTTGGATGGCGCGGTAATATCCGCCCAGATTGTACAAAACCGTGGCAGTATAGGATAGGAAAACGTCGGGGTTCTTGTTCGCCAAAAGCCGATAGTGACTCAACGCCTCGTTGTAGGCTTTTCCGGCTTCCGGCATTTTTTGGTTTTCTGTGTAATAATTGCCGAGACTGATCTGTGTTGCAGCCACATCAGGCAGAAAAGCGTCGGGATTTTTGTCCGCCAATTGCCGTCGGATGGTCAAAGCCTCATTCAAGGCATTTTCCGATTCCTGCATTTTACCAGTTTGGGAATATAATACACCCAGATTATGTAATGAAAATGCCAATTGAGGGTAATAATTGTTGTACAAGCCTAATAAGGGATGATAAACGCCCGCTAAATTTCTTCCAATTTTTACAGCTTCTATAATATATGTTTCTGCTTTGTCATATTGATTTAACTTTAGGTATAAACGTGCTAAATTGCCATAAGCCCCAGCCAAATCGGGTAGGTAATCGCCAGGGTTTTTCTCCGACAGTAATCGACAATTTTCCAGGGCTTCCTGTAAAGCCTTTTCAGCTTCCGCCATTCGGTTGAAGTCTGTGTAAAGGCCACCAAGGTTATTCAAAGTTGCTCCCCTGTCTACACTTGTCTTGGAAAGGGAAAGGCACTTTTCATATAAAGCAATGGCGCGGTTGAGCTGGTTTTGTTTTTGGAGGAAGTAAGCAAACCTGAAAGTATTATTATAATCCGTCGAGTCCAGTTCCAGCATCACCTCAAAATAAAACATTGCACTGTCCCATTCAAAACGGGTCTGGTGCAAATCGGCTTGCAGGTCCAATGCGGACAATACATCCCTGGTGCGCTGTTTTTCCACGGAATCGCGCAGCATGACTTCGAGTTGCATCGCGGAGATTTTGCTGCGTTCATTCAGTATACTTTGGGCTTGACCGGCGAGGTTGGCTTTTTGTAAAATGTCGAGCGCTTTTTCAAGTTCGCCTTTTTGAAACCAGGAAAAGGCTTCCTGGTACAGCGGCGAGGTATCGTCGAGGTTGATGGGGGCGTAGCGGCGGGCGAGTTCGCGGGCGGTTTCGTCTATTTTGCTGCGTTGGGCTTCCAAAAGCCCCAACTCCGTTTCGAGGGCCGCAATGCGTTCTTTGTTGGCATTTTTATCCGCCAGCAGGGTTTGGCGTTCGGCTTGCAGCGATTTGTTTTTGGCTTCCAATGCCTTTTCCGCACCAGTTTTGCCAATGTTGTAGTATTGTTTTTTGTACTCGTCTATCTTATGCCGGGTGGCCATGTAGACTTTCACCAAATCACGTTGTCCGGCAACTGCGCTCAGGGCATCAGTGTTCACGACTTCCAGGCCCTCTTTTTTTATGGAAAAGGTGATGGTTTCTTTTTCTTTTACACCTTTTACAACCAAATCGAAACGCCCGATGGCATCCGTGGTTTGCGGCGTTGCGCGGTCAAATTCTTCTTCGATCTGCGCATTGGGAACATATTCCCGCTTACCGTTTTCGTATTTGCTGTTGATGATGGAGGCTTCACCCCGGATGACGGATTGTTGGGCGAAAAGGAGTTGAGCATTCAGCAGGAGAAGGAGGAGAGGTAGCGTATTTTTCATCTTTAAGGGCTGTATGAAAATTGAGGGAAGAATGACACGTTATCTTCCGCCATTTGGGCGTCCGTTCAGTCCAAAATCAATACCCGTGGACTTAAGATCGGGATATCTTCGTCCACCTGATATACTTTGTTCGTATTCATATTTACATTTTAAGGTTATTCTTTGGTTGTAAAAGTGCTTTAATCTGGCGGATATTTTATTCAAAAAGCGCATCTTCCAGGCGTTCCAATGTTGTTCTTTTTTTGTTTTCAAGCATCAAACCACCTACTCCAATACCTAACATCATACTTACTACAGTTACCAGGATTCCGTCAAAACCTAAAAGTTGTACAAGCACAAGAAAGGCGACTGATGGGACTATGACATATCCACTCAACCATTCAACTGAAACATGGGGCATCCAATTTTGGCCAGCGTTTTTAATTACCTGGCACTTTAACGAGGATATCCCCTTCACTTCAATACTACCTTGAACGGTTTCATACACTTCTGGGAAACCATGTTGTTTCCGCCTCTCCAGGTCTTCCTTCTCTTCCCATTCACCCAAGCCCAAATACCGCGCGAGGTATTTAGGAATAAAACGCAGCAGGATCTACGCTGAAATCTCCATGTTTAGCATGGTAATCAAACAGGCAACCTTGCCTCTTCAAAAGCATGAAAATGTACTTCCCGGATGAAGCCCATGTTGCCGAACAGTTTTTTGCCACCGGGCAAGGTTTTCATGCGACCCAGCCGCCTGTTTCCCCGTTCGATTTCAGCGGGCGTAGCCGGGCGGCGCTCGCCGAGTGTGCCGTAAATTTTGGTCATCGGCGGCGTGGCGAATTTTCCAAAAACCAGGCTTTTCAGCCAATACCACCGCCCGCTGTTCACCGCCATGATGCAGACCTTGGGGTTGGTGGCTGCATTTTTGGGGATGTTTCTGGTGAAAATTTCAAAATAAAAACCTGAAAACCCGTCCCGGTTGAGGAAAAACGAACCAATCGGCGTGACATGCGGCTGCCCGTCTGTATCTACAGTTGCGATGGAAACGTGCAGGTTCGTCGCAAAGCCGTGCCGAAAGTTATGCCGGACATTTTGCCAATTTTCCGAGGTGATAGGTGTCGCCATATTATTGTTTTCGTTTTTTTTCAGGAAGGGAGATGAGATGTTGGAGTGTTCTGTCCGCAGAGTTGGCTGGTGTCCGTGGTGACGTGGGCTTAGGATCGGGTTCTCTTCGTCCACCTGACACCATATACCCAAAGCGCGACGGTAAGGGCAATTTTTACAAGCCAGCCGATAAAAGCGCCTATGGCTCTTCCGGATTCGATTCCATTTGCTTTTTCTGTAAACAAACCGACTATTGTTTCCACGAATTGGGGAATTCCACCGAGAATGGAGAAGGAGAATAATATTGCAAGCACAATAAAGATGTATCCCAGTACTTTGTTCGTATTCATATTTACATTTTAAGGTTATTCTTTGGTTGTAAAAGTGCTTTAAGCAGGCGAATATTTATTCAAGTACGCCTCCAGAAATTGTTATAAAACTCCTCAGCGTTATTCAAAAAGCGCATCTTCCAGGCGTTCCAATGTTTTTCTTTTTTTGTTTTCAAGCATTAAGCCGCCTACTCCAATACCTAACATCATACTTACTACAGTTACCAGGATTCCGTCAAAACCTAAAAGTTGTACAAGCACAAGAAAGGCGACTGTTGGGACTATGACATATCCGCTCAACCATTCAACTGAAACATGGGGCATCCAATTTTGGTCAGCGTTTTTAATTACCTGGCACTTTAACGAGGATATCCCCTTCACTTCAATACTACCTTGAACGGTTTCATACACTTCTGGGAAACCATGTTGTTGAAGGAGGGCCATTACCTCTTTGGCGCTTAGTGCGTTGGCAGCATACTCTAATGTATCGAGTGGTTCGTTGATTGCCATAAATTGATTTTTGATTTGCAGACTAAATTGTAAAAGGCACTGGATGTGGGTGAAAGGTAATGTCTGCTACATAAAAAACTACCCGAAAAAATTTTTTATTGAATAAATTTTGCGAAGCCAATCGGTTGCACATATATTTGCAACCGATTGGCTTCGCATTTAACAAACCCAAACATGAGACGAGACATTTTTCAGGCTATTGCCGACCCCACCCGACGAGCGATCCTCGTCCTGATCGCCATGCAGGCAATGACCCCCAACGCCATTGCAGAACACTTCGACATCACCCGTCAGTCCATATCCAAACACCTGCGCATCTTGTCTGAATGCGAACTCCTGGCCCAAAAACAGGAAGGCAGGGAAATCTTTTATGAACTAAAAATCGACAAAATGAAAGAGATCGATATCTGGCTTGACCAGTTCAGGAAGATTATGGAACAGAGATTCCAACAACTCGATGAAGTATTACTCACCATAAAAAATAAGAAAAAATGAACTTACTCTTTGATTTCACCGTGGACAAAGACACAGCAACCATTCACATCACGCGGGAATTCGCCGCTGACCTCGATCTCGTCTGGGACGCCTTTACAAAAGCGGAAATACTGGACCAGTGGATGGGTCCCAAACCCTGGCGGGTTCAAACAAAGGAAATGGATTTCCGGGAAGGTGGTCGTTGGTTGTATACCATGGTCTCTCCCGAGAATGTCTCTACAGGCCGCTGGAGTTTGGCGGAATTCACCGAAATTCAACCCAAGTCCAGTTTTACCACAAAGAATTCCTTTTCCGATGAAAACGGAAATCACACCGATACGGGCTTTACCTTTTCCCTGACCACGAACTCGTTTAAAGCCGAAGGTGAAAAAACTACCGTTCAAATTGTCAAAAAAATGGCGAGCCTTGCCGAACTGGAACAGTTTGTCGCAATGGGCTACAAGGAAGGTATGGCCATGGTGATGAGCAATCTGGACGAATATTTACGCAGCCTGGCCAGCAACAAATAGACATTTCCGCCTTGCCAGGTTTTCCGCTCGTTACCTACAAACGCCAACCGCCGCGCGTGGTGTTGAAAAAACACCACGCGCAAGCGTACGGCACCATCCAACCCATTCAGCGATCCGAATGGGCTTGCGCTACTCATCCCGGCAAAAAACCAGAACGCGCCCTAAACAATTCATAATCATTCAGATACTCGAATTCTCAACTCAAATACCTGCGCAGCATCCAGGCGTTTTTCTCCTGTGTTTGCAGCAATTTGGTAAGGATATCAACGGTCCCCGGATCGTCGAAACTTTCCGAAATGTCGCCGATCATTTTCCGCAGGTTGCGGGCCATCATGTCGCTGTCTTCTGCAAGTTGTTTCACCGCCGATGTTTGCTCTTTTTTACCGCCGTCGGCCTCTTTCAGTTGCGCTTTTTTCAAAAACTCTGACATGGACCCTGCGGCGACATGTCCCAATTGTTGAATCCTTTCCGCTATTTCATCTATTTCAAGGGCATTGGCTTTGTCACCCCGTTTATAGCAGATATCTCCACACTTGTGGCATGATTTGGGCAAGAGGTTGAGGTATTGCTTCTGCAAATTGCGCTGGTACAACATTTTTAACACGGAGTCAGGCAACATCATATTGTTGCTATTCAATCATTGGATACCGGATCAATTATCCTGGTATCTCAGACAAATAAAAACTGACTCATTATGAAAAAGTTATTGTTGGTAATTGCACTCGGCGTAATCACGGCCACTGCTGCATGGGCACAAGTAGGTATCAAAGCAGGCGTTGGCTTCGCAACCATTAATGAAGAAGGAGATGATATCTCTCAGGATGATATCGACAACCGCTCCATCGTCACCCCTGTGCTCGGTCTGACGTTCGGTATCAACATCGCCGACATCCTCACTATCCAGCCTGAACTATTGTACTCGCAAAGTGGCGGTAGCAATACCTATACGCTGCTGGGCGCCGTTACTAAAAATTCCTACAGAATCAACTACCTGGAACTGCCGGTACTTGCAAAATTGCAATTTGGCAATGCAAATCAGGACGGAATTGGAGTACACATCGCTGCCGGTCCATGGATCGGTTATGCCCTGAACGGCAAGCGTACCACTAAAACGACCAGAGACGATACCGTTCTTTTTGATGTGGAAGACAAATTTACTTTCGACGATCAGGACAATGCGGAACGGATTAACTATGGCATGATCGGCGCTGCCGGTGTGAGTTTTGGTAATGTGGTGGTCGACCTGCGTTACAACTACGGTTTGAACAACCTCCTGGACAATGACGCTGACAACACCAATGACACGAAACCGGTGTTGCAGACCCGCAATATAGCCCTGACACTCGGCATGACCTTTTAAAACCCTACCCACTGCCGGGCATTGCCGGAATGGCGTTTCTGCAATGTCCGGTAGGGTTTAAAATGCCATAATTTTTCCAAATCCTTCAAATTGAACCGATTATGATTAAGCAAATTTCTTTGCTCCTATTGCTGGTCTTCACCGCAGGAACAGCATGTGAGACACTCAAAAAAAACAAAAACACTGCAATCGGCACCGGTACAGGTGTTGTTGTAGGAGGCGCCATCGGCGGACTTTTAGGCAAAAAAAACGGTAATACGGCCGGTGGTATCATTGTTGGCGCGGCAGTAGGCGGCGTAACCGGCGGTGTGATCGGCAAGTATATGGACAAGCAAAAAAACCAACTCGAAGAAGAACTGGGCAAATCTGCTACAGTGGAACGCGTTGGCGAAGGCATTAAGGTCACATTCGATTCCGGTCTGTTGTTCGCATTCAATTCCGACGACCTGAGTGCGGAAATGAAAACACAACTGCGTGAATTTGCTGCTACGCTCAACGAATTTGATGAAACCAATATCCTGATAGATGGGCATACCGATGCCGTCGGTACGGAAAAGTATAACATGGAACTTTCTGAAGACCGTGCGGAGTCCGTGCACAGTTATCTCGTCGGTCTGGGTGTAAAACGTTCACGCCTGGGTATTCGCGGATTTGGCGAGACACAACCTGTGTCTACCAATGAAACAGATGAAGGCCGTCGCCAAAACCGGCGCGTCGAAGTAGCCATCTGGGCCAATGACGACCTGAAAAAACAGGCTGAAGAAGGAAAAATTCGTTAATGCTCAGGTTACATTTTATCTTCTTTCTTCGTTTTTTCCATCGGCAATTCCTCTTTCCGGCTCCATTCCTGCAAAGAAGCGTCGTATAACCTGAATTTATAGCCAAGCAAACGGCCAGCGATGTAAACCACGCTGGCCGTTTGGCCTATAAAACAGTAGGTCACGATTTCCTTGTTTTTGTCGGGCACAACAGGCGTAAAGTAACCCTGCAACTGGTCCAGCGGTTTGAAAAAATTGAGGCTGTCAAGCATGTCGGGAAAGGGAATATTCAGCGCGCCCGTGATGTGCCCGTCGCGCGGATTTCCGGTCGATTCGCCATCATAAAACCGTTTCATCCGGGCATCAACTACCACGGAAGTATCGGAATGCAACGCTTGCAGGACATAATCCTTGTCAACGATCAGGTTGGCAAAGCGTACTTTGTAATTTCCTTTTTTAACGACAGGAATGTCCTGGCTCACCGCGAATCCTGCCTTTTTCCAGGCCTCCAGCCCGCCGTTCAGGTAGGAGACTTGCCCGCGCAGGCCGAGTTGTTCCAGCGTCAGAAAGATCCTGGCTGTTACGGTTACTTCATTGCGCACGTGGCAGACTACAATTTTTGAGTTTTTATTGATACCCAGGCGTTGCAGCACAGTAGTAGCCGTTTTTTTGTCCGGAATATTGTACACGCCTGTTTCAGGCGAATTGGGCAGCAGCCATTCGGGCCATAAAAACCGGGCGCCGGCAATATGTTCCTTGTTGTAATCCCATTGCATGGCATTGGTTTGCAGAATAACAAGGTCGGGGTCCTGCAGGTGTTCATGTACCCATTGCGGGGTGACGAGAATGGGTTGCTCCTGGGCAGAGGCATACACGCCACAATAAAAACTGATCAGGACCAGGAAAAGTAACTGTTTCATAGACGATAGTTATGTCGATCGGAAAATGCCCAAAGTTATCGGGATAATTCGCAGGGCAGTGGCAATGTCCTGTTTGGGCCCAGGTTTGTCTTATTTTGTCGTGTGTAGTGTGTGGTGTTTCGTGTTTGGGACAGCTTTGCCCAGGAGTCAATTGTATAGATTAGGCAAGGGCCCCCAAACACGAAACACCAAACACGAAACACCACAAATGAACCCAACCCCACCCTACCCTGTTTACCTTTCAAAAAAAGTTTATGGAAACAACATTTGAAGATATTCCCCTCGTAAACAACGAATTATCCAGGCAATTTGAAATGGTCGTGGAGAACCACAAAGCAAAAATCGAATACGATTTGCAAAAAGACCGCATGTTTCTAATACATACGGAAGTTCCGACTGCGCTGGCCGGTAAAGGTGCAGGCAATGCCATTGTGGAAAAAACGCTGCAATACCTGGAAGAAAACAAACTGAAACTGGTTCCGCTGTGCCCCTTCGTTTCGGCTTATGTCAAAAAGCACCCGGAATGGAAAAAACTGCTGGCCGCGGGGATTAATGTTTAAATACCCTTGCCCATGCTGTGCAGAAAATGAAATCCTTTTTTTACAAAACCTGCCCTTTCATAAAACGCATGCGCTTTTTCATTTTCCAGGTATGCGTCCAGCATCAGCATTTCGCAGCCTTCCTGAACGGCAATCTCATATAAAAAGTCATACAGCATTTTGCCGATACCACGGGAGCGATGGGCCGCGTCGATCACGACATTATCGAGTTCCATATACCGGCCGCTGTAGATTTTTGTGCTGACCCAGAACCCGGAAAGCCCGAGACATCCCCCTTCATCAAAAACGGCAGCCATGCGGTAGCCGTGCGCCAGCATATCGTCGAGCATATGGGCGTAGCGTTCTTCGGTCACCTTTGGACTGAGTTGACGGATAAGCGGATACAAGGGGAGCATTTCTGATTTTTGGGTGAGTACCCGGATGTCTATCATAGAGGATTTTTTCAGGCCCAAAAATAAATATGGTACACGAGTTGACGGATCGGATACGGATTTTTTAAACACATATTTTTTATTTTAAACACATAGGCACATAGAACACATAGCCGTAGAGTACTCTTCGCTATGTGTTCTATGTGCCTATGTGTTTAAAAACTATACGTTTAAAAACCCTGTACCATTAATTGCTTATTCTTTCACCACTTTCTCCGCCCACACAGCCCGGCCGCCGCGCAAAGCCCGAACCATATAAATACCGGAAGGATAATTGCCCAGTGAAAGATCCAGACTGCTTTGTCCTTCTTCAGCGGTGGTGTGCAGGATGGTTCTGCCGGTCAGGTCCATGACGCTGATTTGTGTCTCCGCATCGAGTGTTTCCTGGAACCGGATGGTTACGTCGCCGCTGGTCGGGTTGGGAAACAAAGTAGCATCCACCGCGCCGGTGGCTTCATGGGTCGCCGAAGTACCAATGCGCCGGATGCATACGTCGTCAATTCGGCCCCAGGAAACATATGCGCCGTCGTTGATGGCAAAATTGTTCCAGACGCTGATGGTCAGGGTATTGAAGTTCTGCGGAGCCGTCCACGGTGCGGAAGTGTAGGTCATCCAACTGGTAGTCAGCACAGGCGAAAGGTACATTTCGTCGCAGGTACCCGAACAATTCAGGTAACTACCCGGCAGGCCGGTGGAAGCCCGGAAACGGAATCGCACGCTGTCCTGCACGGTACTCAGCCATTTTCCGCAGAAAGAGATTTCGTAAATGCCGCCCATCAGGAAGGACACGGGCTGCTGAATGCTTTCTCCAACCACCTGATTGCCCCACATCTGTATAGCGCCTGCATCCTGGCAGGTATCGCCGATGATGACTTGCGGCGAGTTGGTCCAGGTAGTCCAGTTGTTGACGGCGCCTCCAAAACCGAGGTTACCCGGGGCAAGACCGGCGCTGAAATTGCCGTTCAGTACAATATTGTCCTGGCACAACTGCGGTATTGAAACAACCTCGACAGGTATACAAAACTCCCGTTTACAAACCTGGCCGGTGATGGAGATACGCGAGACTACCATACACACCATGTAGGTACCTGAAGTAGTATACGTATGAAAAACGGTGGCATTACCGGTGGAATTAGTGTTTGGAAAGCCGTCGCCCCACATCCAGAGCACAAAATCGCAGGTATCAAGTGCAACAGGGGTAAAGCCGATCGGATTGGTACCGGATGTGGTAAAGCCCAGGTCGACGTTTGCGTAAAAAGAAGAATCGCAGAGGCAGCCTTCAGTGGGTATTTCTATAAAAATGTCTTTACAAATCGTATCGCGGCAAAGTATACCGTTCACACCACCCGACACAATCAGGCAAATCGTGTACACGCCCGGGCCGGTGTACGTATGCACCGGGTTTTGGCTGCTGCTGGTGTTGCTGTCGCCGAAATCCCAATTCCAGGAAAAAATACTGCCGCTGCCGACGGTGCTCAAATCGCTGAAAGAGAGCGTGTTGCCACTGGCTGTAAATGTAAAACTGGCGTTCAAATTCAGCGTATCACAAGGGTCGATCTGCTGGGGCGGGCAAAATGTTTGTTTTTCCTGGTACTGCACCGTCAGCAAACTACTGCCGAAAAAGTCCTGCGGAATGTTCGGTGTGGGTTGTACAGGAGTTGTCACCGGCTGACGGGGAATAATAACCGTCTCCGGGCTGTGGAAACAGGAAGCGTCCGTTTCGCCCAGGTTATCGGTTTTTATCGCCAGCATATTGTAATCATACTGTTGGACGGTAATAAGTTCCAGGGTGTGTCCGGTGATAAAATATTGGTCCGCCGTGTTGGGTTCCACACGGTTGCCTTGCGATGCGATGCCCATGGTGTACACCCGCGTCCAGTCCACCGTGCTGCCGTTGTTGTCCATGCGCATCAGCATACACTGTCCGTTTTCAGGCGGATCGCTGACACCCGTGTCTTCGGCTTTTCCGGTGAGCACCAGTTTCCCATTGGCGGCAAACTGGAAATGGGTCGCGTTTTCCAGCACGCTGTTTTGCACATCGTAATTGTTGGCCCAGAGCAGGTTGCCGCTGAGATCTGTTTGCAGCATCATCACTTTTTTGGGGTCCGTTCCGCTGTTTTCGAGTGAATATCCGGAAACCCACAGGCTTCCGGCAGCGGGCGCGGGCCCGGCGCAACTACCCTGAATACAGGTACCCACATCGCCGGCAGCAGGCGCTACATCGTAGGTTTTCATCCAGGATACCGCGCCGGTGGCGGCGTTGACGCTGAGGATCAGTACTTCTTCATTGCCGATGGCACTGGCAGCGGTTTTTCCGGTAATAAAATACTCGTTGGGCAGGTTGGTGCAGGCCGTTTGAAAGGTCGCAAAAGCCGTAACGGATGTCGCGGTAACCGACACATTCAGGCGGTACACACGTTCCCAGATCAGGTTGCCAAAGCAGTCCGTTTTGACGGCGTGAATAGCGGAAAGCCCTGTTCCGGCGTCCGTTTTGGTGCCGACAAGGATAAAATTGCGGGAGCCGTCCTGCTTTACGCAGGCGCTTTGCTCGTCGTCGTTAAGCGTACCGATACGTTTCACCCAGACCGGATTGCCGGCTGCGCTGGTGAACGTGAGCAGCATATTGTGCGCCGGACCGTTGAACTCGTTTCCGGCGATGATATATCCGGCAGTATTGGTACAGTCGGTTGCTTTTTCAAACCAAACACCAGATTCCCCGACATCCTGGCCGATGATTTTACAGGGCTGGATGAGGTTGCCCAGGTTGTCGAGCCGTACCAACTGCATATCACCGGCGGGGTTAAAAAAGCCGCTGGGGTGACTGGTATTGCTGCCGAGCATCAGGTAATCACCGTTATTGGCGATCAGGCCGCTGACGCCACGCTCGTCGGTGGGCATCGGATACCCGATAGCCGTCTGGAAGGTTTGGCCGAAAAGTTGGGATGAAACGATCAGGAGTAATACAACAAACAGGTTTTTGGAGTACTTCGAAAATAGAGCAGCGTAATTCATAGGATCAGCATTAAAGTTTGAAAGGATGGGTCTTCCACTGGGGTCGACTTTCCATACCATCGCAACTTTAAATAAACCTTACCCTTGCCCGATCAAAATACCCCAAAAAGGGTAGATGCTATTGCTTTTTCTCCAGTCGTTCCATCAATCGGGTTGTAATCCTCAAAAAATCCATTTCCGTAATGATCCCTACCAGTTCCTTGCCTTTCACGACGGGCAAACAGCCGATGTTGTGGTCGCGCATTTTATTCATGGCTTCCATAATATTCGTATCAGGCGTAACCGTCACAGGTTTGAGGATCATAATTTCCTTGACCATCACTGCCGGCTTATCCTCCAGTTGATTGCGGCGCGCAAAATGGCGCAACAACATCCGGCTGGAAATCAGGCCGATGAGTTCGCCCTTGCTGTCCTCCACAGGCATATACCGGATACGTCGCCAGTCCAGGATTTCCGCCACCAGTTCGATCAGGTCTTCTTTCTGCACTGTAAACAGGTCTGTGGACATAAACTCTTCCACTTTGATATTGGTTGGTTGCCAGTTATCGAGGTCGGCAGTGGTACCTTCTTTCCAGGTATGTACCGGTTTGTTCTCTTTTTGATTTTTTACCATAGCTGCGGTAATGGCTGTGACGGCTTCGTCGTTGGTGACTTCTTTTCTTAAGGCAGTAAAAGTACGCAGGGCCCAGCGTGCACCCGTTTTGTGTTCTTTTGCGCGCGCTTCAATAATGTCCAGGTACTTATTACTGTCTGCGGTTTTCACTTTCCGCATTTTCAGGCCCTCTCTTGCCATCGGCAGCAATTCCTGTAATATCAAATCCGTTACAGGCACCTTTTTATCTTTCATCCAGGTGAATGTGGTGTCGATACCAAATTTGGCCGATTTCAGGAAATTATCGCGGGCGTCCACAAAGTCGATGTGTTTGGTAACGTCATCGTATTTATCGCCCATGGCCACCATACAACCGAGCCAGAAAGCGGCATTGGCTACTTCGTCCACAGAAGTCGGCCCTGAAGGCATCACCCGGTTTTCGATGCGCAGGTGCGGTTTGCCATTGGGGGAAATGCCGTAACACGGGCGATTCCAGCGGTATACCGTCGAATTATGGATTTGTAAAGCGCGCAGTTTGGGCGTGATGCCCTGCCTGACCATCTCCAGCGAATCCTCTTCTATGGCTCCGGCCAGCAGCACCCGGAATCGGCTGATGTCTTCCTTGTAAATCTGCGTAATGTCGCCGCGCAGCCAGCCCGAACCGAAATTGACCCTTGGAAGCCGTTCCCGCATGTGGTCGGCAGTGGTTCTGGTGTCGAGGCTCTGCTGAAACAGCGCGATACGGGTTTCATGCCACAGCCTGCGGCCGAACACCAGCGGGGAGTTCGCCGCTATGGCTATCGTCGGCGCGGCCAGCACCTGCGAGATGTTGTACATCTTCACAAAATCATTGGGCGTTACCTGCAGGTGCACCTGAAAACTGGTGTTGCAGGCTTCCAGCAGCGGTGAGTCGTGCTTTACCAGCAGTTCATCCACGCCCTCTACCCGGAGTTCGAAAGAAGTACCGAGCAGGTGTTTCTGAATAGCCGCCATGAGTGCAAAATAGCGGTCTTTCGGCGTCAGGTTGTGCATTTCCAGGTCGTGCTTCCGGAGCGTAGGCAATATCCCGCAAAGGATGATACTCGCGTCGAAGCCATCGAGCACTTTCTGGATAATAGACAAGTACTCCAGGTTTTCGGCCTCCAGTTTACTCAGGCAGTCGCCTGTAAACTCGCGTGGGCTCAGGTTGGTTTCCAGGTTGAATTTGGCCAGTTCGGTCACACACCAGGGCATATCCTTGAGGTGTTCCAGCACTTCCATGTTGATCGTGGCCGGCTTAAAAGTTTTGTTGTGCACGAGGCACATTTCCTGTTCCGCACCGATACGAATAATGTCGTTTTCAAACCAGTCATGCTCCAGCATGTACTCGAATGCCTGCACATCATCCAAAAGGCTGCGAACAAAATGCTGCATCTCATTTTTGTTGTCTACTGTGTTTACTTTTTGAAATCCCATATCTTCTGAGCGTTGTGAGTGGTTTGATTTAGAGAATCCGGAACTGCAATATTATTTCTTTCGCACTAAAGATTCAAAAGATATTTGTCGGGGGGCTGTGTTTGGGAGAAATGCCTCGTGTATTCTATCCCGTATTATTTGGCTTTTTTTTCAATGCGTCAGGCCATGTTTTTTTATGTTAATCGTTTTGGGGATGAAAGCCGCAGCGCGGCGGTAATATTTATAGAAATGTTTGCGATGGTATGTGTGGAGGTGCAGCGCACCGGTAATATTATCTTGCTGGTGCGCCGCACCTCGTTTTTCTTGTTTTGTTACTGGCTACAAATATTACCGCCGCGCTGCGGCTTTCATACCCAAAAACGATTAATTCTTAAAAACCTATAAGTCTATAAGCATCGCGCGATGGCAAGCAACAATTTGAAATATACCTATAAAAAGTTAGTACGTAAAAATATAGCATGCTTGTTTTATCTACTTAAAGTCCAGCCGCTAAGACAATTTCGCCAGCATTTAATTTCAAAAGTATTTTTCATAAAATATTGGCATTCAAACATTTAAACCAAAAATACAAACTATAATATAAGCAATATCGGATATAAATAAAGGTTAGTAAACTGCCAGTGTCTTAAAAATGCAAATAAAATTTAATTACTAACATAAAATCCCTTTAATTTGCGGCATGAATTCGGATTTATGCTATGAACATCTAAAAAAAGACCCCGCACTTGCAAAACTCATAGAAGTCACGGCAGTACCTGATTTTACGCCATCCGGAAGAATCTATTACGACTTGCTGGAATCCATTGTATCTCAGCAACTTAGCGTAAAAGCCGCTACTACTATTTTCAATCGCTTCTGTGCAATATTCCCCGATAATTATCCACATGCAAACTTACTGACACAGATGGAGATCCCACAACTCCGTCTGGTGGGCTTGTCTAATCAGAAGGCAGGATATCTTCAAAATGTCGCTCATTTTTCTTTACAAAACGACCTGGAAAACCACCGATGGGACCAGATGAGTGATGAAGAAATTATTGACTTCTTAACGCAAATAAAAGGAGTCGGCAAATGGACGGTACAAATGTTGCTGATGTTTACGCTCGGCAGGCCAAATGTCTTTCCAGTTGATGATCTGGGCATACAACAAGCTATGGTTCGCCTTTATCAACTTGAAGAAACCGGCAAGGATTTAAAGAAAAAAATGCTGGAAATTGCAGAACCCTGGCAACCCTGGCGCACTGTGGCAGCACGTTATCTCTGGCGTTGGAAGGATACCGTGAGATAAAATAAACACTTTCACAATAGAAACTGTTCTATATCAGTTTTACCGATGTGAATAAACAGAACCAAATCAGGTTTAAAAAATGATTTTTTTACAGGAATTGAAATCTGTTGAATTTTTCGTTTTCAAAACCTCCTAATAATTAACTACAACAGGATTTTTTTAAACAAACATTTCTATGAAAGAACACCAGGATAATCTCAGATATCCCATTGGCCAATTTGAATACGGTAAATCCTATTCCCTGGATGATACCCGAAAGCATATAAAGATTTTGTCAAAATTCCCTAAAGAACTAAAAAGTGCCGTTAAAAAATTAAAAAGCGGGGAATTGGAAAAAACGTACAGACCGGAAGGCTGGACGGTACGACAAGTTATAAACCACATTGCGGACAGTCATATTAACGCCTATACCCGTTTAAAACTGGCTGTTACGGAAAATACGCCCATTATTAAACCCTATGAAGAAAACCTGTGGGCGGAACTGGAAGACGGTAAACACGGCTCTGTAAAAACCTCCCTCAAACTGATCTCGGCACTGCACAACCGCTGGGTACATTTCCTAAAATCCCTGCAGGAAGACGATCTGGAAAAAGGATATTACCACCCTGCCTCCAAACGCACCGTATTATTACAGGAAGCCATCGCACTTTATGTCTGGCACAGCCAACACCACCTGGCACATATTATGCTAGTCGTGAACGGCAAATCCAAAAGTGTTATCGGCAAGAAGTCAGAGTCCAAAACCGAGGCCTCTGACGACAAACCCAAAAGCGCTGCGCCTGCTAAGGCGCCTAAAAAACGCGTTATTACCGACGAACACCGGGAAAAAATAAGAGCCGCACAGGTAGCACGGCACGCTAAAAAAGCAGAAAGCACACAAGAATCTGCCGCCCCAGCAGCACCTAAACGCGGCCGCAAACCCGGCGTAAAAGCAGCAGCTGTAAAAGCTGCGCCTGCGGCTACCGATGCAGCAGCACCCAAACGCGGCCGTAAACCCGGCGTAAAGGCAGCAGCCGTAAAAGCCGCGCCTGCGGCTACCGACGCAGCAGCACCTAAACGCGGTCGCAAACCAGGTGTAAAAGCAGCAGCCGTTAAAGCGGCACCTGCGGCTACCGATGCAGCAGCGCCCAAACGCGGCCGTAAACCAGGCGTAAAAGCCGTAGCAGCAGCAGCAGCAGACGTCGCTACAAAAAGAAAACGCCGCACCAAGGCGGAAATGGAAGCCGCCCGCACCGGAACGGTTGTGGTAGCAGCCAAACCAGCCAAGGCGCCAAAAGCCCCAAAAGCAGTTAAAGCGGCTGCGACCAACCCTGACGGCACACCAAAAAAACGCGGACTCAGCCCGGAAAGAATGGCTGAAATCCGCGCACTCCGCGGCGCTAAAAAAACAACGGAGGCCGCTGAAAAACCGGCCAAAGCACCGAAAGCCGTAAAAGCAGCGAAAGTGGCAAAAGCCGCTAAAGCACCCGCACTCAATGCTGACGGTACACCTAAAAAACGTGGACTCAGCCCCGAAAGAATGGCTGAAATCCGCGCGCTTCGCGGCGCCAAAAAAGCAACTGAAGCGCCCGCAGAAGCGCCAAAAGCCGTAAAAGCGGCGAAAGTGGCCAAAGTGGCCAAAGCAGCGAAAGCACCTGCACTCAATGCCGACGGCACGCCAAAAAAACGTGGACTCAGCCCGGAAAAAATGGCCGAAATCCGCGCTATGAAGAAGAAAAAATAGTACGGATCGATTGAATGAGGCTGTCTTGTGTAGGCGTTGATAGGGGTTGATGAAGGTTGATAAGGGTTGATGAAGGTTGATAATAGAAACTCGTTAAGAGAATATTTTGCTTAACAGATCTGCTATTATCAACCTTCATCAACCCGTATCAACCCTTATCAACCCTCACCAACCGCATGAGGCAGCCTCTTCTTTATGCCTATATATGAATAGAAAAATTGGTCAGTACGGCGGAAAATTGCCAGGGACACTGGTGTTGGCATTTGGCGCATTGCACGGCAACGAACCCGCCGGCGTCCATGCCCTGGAAGAAGTTTTCAGGTTGCTGGAAAACGAACAACATGTCCATCCCGGATTTGCTTTTCACGGAAAACTGGTCGGTTTGATCGGACATCTACAGGCTTTTGAAAAAAAAGTCCGCTACCTGGAAAAAGACCTGAACCGTATTTGGGAACCTGCTTTTGTAGAACAGATGCTCCGGCAAAAAAACGGCACGCCTGTAGCCGAAGCCCGCGAGGTCGTCGAGATTTTTGAAAGCATCCGGGCTGAAATGGAAACATTCCCTGCCAAGGAAATCGTATTGCTTGACCTGCATACCACCTCCGCCGATGGCGGCATCTTTAGCATTCCAACCGATGAAACGGCCAGCCTTGCATTGGCCCGCGCCTTACATGTTCCGGTTATTTTGCGTTTACAGGACAGCATCGAAGGTCCGCTCCTGAAATTTGCCGCCGCAGGCCATTTCCATTCGGCGCCCGCAACAATCGCGGCTATTGCATTTGAGGCCGGTCAACACGATGATCCGCAATCGGTTGATCGTTCTGTGGCTGCGGTCATTTGCTGCCTGCGCGCAACACGCTGTTTCAATGGGGAAGTGCTGAAAAGCCAGAAAGATATCCTGCTGCGCGCCAATGCGGCGCATTTGCCCCCCGTTGTCATCCTGCGGCATGTGCACCACATCGGTGCGGAAGATCAATTCCGCATGAGGCCTGGGTACTTGAACTTCCAGAAAATACACAAAGGTGAACACCTGGCCGACGATGTCAACGGCCCGATTCTTTCCCCGCTGGACGGGCTTATTCTGATGCCCCTCTACCAGCCCAAAGGCTCCGATGGTTTTTTTATCGTGCAGTAGCCCCTCTCACTTCTCACCTCTCACTTCTAGATAGACGTGTAATTCATCCTGTCTTTAAAGGTAAAGGCATAGGAGAACACGCCGTTTTTATCCAGCCATTCACCCAGGGTGTCGCCAGTTTCCGTTATTTCGGCCACACTGATCGAGCGGCGTTTCCCTTTCACACAACTGGTAAACTGTTCAGGAAAGTGCATTTGCGGCCAGGCCGTCAAATCGCCTAGCAATCGGAGCAACGCCTGTATGTATTTATTGTGCAGATTAGGGTAGTTAAACTGGCACTGAAACCCGTTCAGTCCCAGGTGCCGCGACCTGTACGAGGAACGGATGTTACAGCAGAGTGGGTTTTCGGACATCGGCACAAGGATATTTTCCTGCAATGACTGTTCAAAATCCATGGTTTGTAACTTCGGCAACATGTCTGCAAACGCCGGCAGCGGACAAAAGTGCGTCACCCATTCCTCTACGTTTTCTCGGTATTGCTGCGCATTGATATAACTCGAATCTGCCAGCCAGGTGAGCAGTTCCGCATTCGGAGTCGCTTCCCTGTCGTCGAACAACCACCTTAAAAAATGAATCGTAGCGAGCGGGTATTTTCGCCTGAAATGCTGCTGAATCGACCACCCGCGCAAGGCATTCGGGTTGAGGGAATGTGTGTGTCCCGGCAGTTCGTCAGCACGGTCCAATGCGATAACATGGTGTCCGAGGCTGGGTATCGACGGGTGGTAAATGTCGAGGTCTACTGCAAACAGCCGCCCCGAATAAAGTTGCTGCTGAAACGTGTCGAAGGAACCAGTATACCAGATATTGGTGTACCTGCAATACACCGCCTTTACCTGCCAGCCGAACTGCCGGTGCAGGTACAAGGCGGAAAGCAAACTATCCAGGTCGTCGCCAATGAGCATACCTTCTACATAATCCGGTCGGGCAAAAGGTAAAAAGGCGGTTTTGATCGTTGCTCTTTCTGCCGATTCCGTGTTGGAAAGAATGGGCATTTGCGTGTTTGGTGTTTTAGTGTTTTGGTGTTTTAGTGTGACATCGCTCGGGGTCGGTTTGTATTCCAGGAGTTGGCGGCCCAAAACACTAAAACACTAAAATACCAAAACACTCAATTCTTGGCTTGCACAATCTTCTCATACGCCTCATTGATCTGCTGAAATTTTTCCTTCGCATGGCGGAGCGCTTCCGGCGACGCGCCTTTGGCGGCCATTTTATCGGGGTGCCATTGCACGGCCAGGGCGCGGTATTTTTTCTTGATCAGGTCCAGCGAATCGGCAGGTTGAGCGCCCAGCACAGCATAATGCGGGTCGAGCGGCGTCCAGCGCTGCTGTTTTGTGGTCGATTGCGTATGGTAATAGCGGCTTTTAATGCGGTCGTACTGCATGCGGCTGATGTGAAAAACGCCGGCGGCACGCAGCAGCAAAGCCTCTTCGCGTGGATGCAGCCCCCCGTCGCAGGATGCCATGGAAAACAACAAATCGATCATATTCAGCACATGGTGGCGCTCCCGACCAAAATCGTTGTAAAAATCCCGGGCAAATTGTTCAAAAGGATCGGTCGAATCTTTGGCGGCTTTCCAGATTTTGATAGCCTGAGCACGCCCCCTTTCGTTCATCCTGAATTGATCGCGCATGAGGTATTCCATATGTGCAACTTCCTGGCGATTAATCGGGCCGTCGGATTTTGCCATTTTGGCGCACAAGCGGAACACGTGATAAAAAAAAGCGCCCTGACGCTTTTGGTAGGCTTTAAAAGCGCTGTCTTCCGCGTCTTTTTCCTTAGGTTGGTCAAACAGATAGTGCCCCAACAAGGAACCCGCCACAAAACCCAATACCCCGCCGAACGGAATACCGAGCAGGTCGAACACAAAAATGCCGGCGATGCCGGAAAGAAGTTTGCCCTTGATTTCCAATGACTTACCTTAATACCGGAAAACAGGTTCCGGATGCTTGAGCAAAATGAATACTGCAAAAATACGGCTTAGTGGAACAAAAAGGTAAAAACTCTTTTCTAAGATTCCACCACCTCCACAAATCCAAAACGATCTACATCAAACAATCCCAGATCCGTCATTTTCAAACGCGGAATAACCGGCAAGGCTAAAAAGGAAAGCACCATAAAAGGCGCGCGCAGGCTGCAACCCAGGGCACTTTTCGTCCAGGCATCCAGTTCGGCGTATTCCCGGGCCAGTGTGTAACCATCGGACTGGCTCATCAGCCCTGCAATGGGCAGAGCCAAAACGCGTGTATTGCCAGCACCATCAGCCGCGCTGATACCACCTTTGGCTTCCATCACGGCATTGACGGCTGCACAAAGTGCCTCGTCGCTGGTCCCTACCGCTACGATGTTGTGCGAATCGTGGGCCACGCTGCTGGCCAGTGCACCCTGTTTCAAACCGAACCCGCGCACAAAACCCAATGCAGGTTTTGTGCCGGCAGTGTAGCGGTTGACGACCGTAATTTTTAAAATATCACGGGTCAGGTCGGTGCCGATACTCCCGTCCGAAACGGCCAGCAACTCCGAAGCGGCGCCTGTTACAATTTGCCCGTCGAGTGCTTCGATCACCCGGCATTTTACTTCTGATGCAGTAGAAAGCAATGCAAAATCGCCGGGCTTTTTCAATTCCGTTACAAACTGATTCGGAGCGGCCGACAACAGACGCGGCAACAAACTTTTCCCATCCGCAGCCACCTGCACACCGTCGATCCAGGTTTCCAGCACCTGGAAATCGCGCAAATCGGCCACCCGGACAAAGTCTGCCGGATCACCTTCCCGCAGTAGCCCAACCGGAAGGCGATAATGCTGCACCGGATGCACACAGGCTGCCCGGAGGGTATCGAACAGGTCGCAGCCATTCGCCACAGCGCGGGCGGCCAGTTCGTTGATATGCCCCCGAACCAGGTCGTCGGGGTGTTTGTCGTCGCTGCAAAACATGATTTGTCCGGGGAATTCGTTCAGCAGCGGCCAGAGCGCTTCAAAATTGCGGGCTGCACTACCCTCCCGGATCAAAATATGCACGCCGAGTTGTGCCTTTTCCCTGCCTTCCTCATAGGTAAAACATTCGTGGTCGGTACTTATACCAGCCGCAAAATACTTGCGCGCATCTTCACCGCGCAAGCCCGGCGCATGCCCGTCCACCGGTTTACCCAGCCGGTGGGCTGCGGCAATTTTTGCCATTACCTGGGCATCGTTAAACAACACACCAGGGAAATTCATCATTTCAGACAAATAGCCGATGGCAGGGTGTTGCAGCAGTTTTTCCACAGCGTCCGCATCCATCACCGCCCCGGCCGTTTCGAAAGTAGTGGCCGGCACACAGGATGGCGCACCGAAACAAAACTTCAGCGGCACCCGTGCAGCATCTTCCAGCATGTACATAACGCCTTCATTTCCAAGTACATTGGCAATTTCATGCGGGTCGGAAACCGTGGCTACCGTGCCATGCACCACTGCCATCCGGGCAAATTCGGCCGGAGGTAACATACTGCTTTCGATGTGCACGTGCGCATCCACAAAACCGGGCAAAACGTAGCCTGCCGTTTCAGGAGCATGGTCCAATTCCCTGATTTGCAGGATCCTGCCATTTTCAACAATGATCTCTGCAGGGTAAATGCGGCGCTGGTGCAGGTCGACAAGGTTAATAATCATAGGGATGAGGAATGAGGATTGAGGAATGAGGGTCTGTTGCTTGTTTGATTTTTGCCTTTTGCTTTTCCACTAAAAAGCGCCGACGAAGTTAAGGACTCTTTTGTATGTTAGCGCTGTCAATTCTACTCCACGCAAAGTAGTTTTGAACGAATGATCAGCACAAATGCCCAAAAGCGAGGACTTCAAACCATCAAACCCTTTCAAACTACTCAAACCTGACTATCAGTGTTTCCAAATGACAAAACCTTTAATACTTCTTCATGGCGCTTTGGGTAGTGCGGCACAATTGTCGGGACTACGGGCCATTCTAGCGCCGGACAGGCCTGTTTTTGCGCTGAATTTCCCTGGACATGGGGGTATACCGAGCGAAGGCCCGTTTTCCGTGGCTTCATTTGGCGAAAGTGTGCTCGACTATTTAGATGAACAACAATTTACTCAAGTGGATGTATTCGGTTACTCGATGGGCGGCTATGTAGCCCTCTGGCTGGCCTGGAAATACCCCGAACGCGTGCGACAGGTGATCACGCTCGGCACGAAACTCGCCTGGTCGCCCGAAACGGCTTCCGGTATGAACCGCATGTTCGACGCAGAAAAAATTGCACTGAAAGTGCCGCATTTCGCGCAATACCTGGCTGACGTGCATGCCCCCCTGGACTGGAAAGCGCTTTGCCGGCAAACGGCTGATTTCCTGCATCAACTGGGTGAAGGGCACGGTATTCCACAAGCCGCCTACGCACAAATCACTTGTCCGGTACACATTGGCCGGGGCGATGCCGACCAGGTGGTCAGCCTGGAAGAATGTAATGAAGTAGCCGATTTGTTGCCCAATGGAAAAGTGCATGTTTTGCAGGGCGTGCCGCATGGAATCGAGCAGGCGGATGTGGGGGGGATAGCGAAATACGTGAGTGGTGAGTCGTGAGTGGTGAGTCGTGAGTCGTGAGTGGCATCGAGTTAGAAGAACATGCCGCACTAAAAGTTAACGAGTACATTATTCTAACTCGATGCCACTCACGACTCACGATTCACCACTCACGATTCACGACTCACAATTCACTACTCACATCTGTAACCTTTCCCCCCCAATCCGTGTCAAGTGCCACATACCCCCAGGAACTCAGGTATTCCAGATACAACTTTCCCTAAAATATCCGGAATACGATCGAAGAACATGGCTGCAACTCTTTCTGATGAAGTTTTGATTGAACAGGCCCGAAATGGCCGGCAAACCGCTTTTGCCATGCTGGTCAAACGGTATGAGCAATATGCATTTACGCTGGCACTGCGTTTTGTAAAAAACAGGGAAGATGCGCACGAGGTAGCCCAGGACGCTTTTTTGCGGGCATTCCGCTACCTGCCCGATTTCCGGGGAGATGCGAAGTTTTCCACCTGGCTGTATAAAATCATTTATTCTACGGCGCTCAATTTTTTACGGAAGCAAAACCCTGATATTCAATCACTTGACGACGAAGATCGGCCGGTTAAACTTCCCGATGCGGGTGTTCCCGACGCGTCGCAGGAGATGGAACGGCAGGACCGGAATGAGGCCTTAAAACGCGCGATTCAGTTGCTTTCGCCCGACGATGCAGGTATCATCACGCTTTTTTATTTGTACGAACATAATCTGGAAGAAATTTGCAAAATCATGGAAATGACCATGACCAATGCCAAAACAAAACTTTGTCGCGCCCGCCAGCGTTTAAAAGTTATTGTAGAAGGCCAATTCGCTACCGAAATCGCATACTGATATGGATAATAATTTTTTGCTGACCGACGATATGTTGTGGGATTATGCCGACGGCTTCCTGGCCCGGGAGGAAAAAATGCAGGTGGACGCCTACCTGAGCCAAAACCCCGAGCACCGATCGCGGCTGGATGCCATCCTGGCAGAAAAACGGGCTTTTTCAGCCCTGCCCCTGGACCGCCCGAAGGCTGGTTTTGCGGACCTTGTCATGGCTGCCTGGGTGGCGGAACAAAGCGGCAACCCAAGCCTGGCGACCAACAAAGGAAAAGACTGGATCATCTACTGTATCGCCGCCGCCATGGGCTTTTTTATCCTGCTGCCTATTGTTTTGATAATCGTGTCCGCGCCGACGGTCAGCACCGACATAATTCCTGCGGAGTACATCCCCCAGGCGCCCGCTATTCCATGGGTGAAAATATTTACCAGCCCGATCATGCGTTTTGGTATGCCCCTGACGCTGCTGTTTTTTTGTTTCCGGTTTTTAGACCAATATTTGCAGCAGAAAAAAATGAGTCATCTCTGATTTTGAAGGGGTGGCTTTGTCACACATGGAAAAAGACAGAAAAAAAACGAAGTTTATCCATCAACCGGAATATCCCGGCGGTCCGAAAGAACTGAGCAAGTTTATTTACCAGCACCTGCGTTACCCCCAGGCTGCGCTCGACGCCGATGTGGAAGGCGTGGTGTTGGTTGAGTATGATATTGACTACCAGGGAAATGTGATCGCAACCAGGGTTTTACACAGCATAGGCATGGGTTGCGATGAAGAAGCCAGTCGCGTGGTGCGACTGTTAAAATTTGACGTACCCAAAAACCGGGGCGTCCATGTGGTTTTCCACCAAAAAGCACGGGTGCAATTTAAAAAACCGAAGCCGCAACCCAAACCGGTACAGCAGGCCATGCAGGTGTCGTATACGGTGAGCAGTGCGCCGAAACCGGAGCAAAAGGAAACGCCGAAACCGAAAGAAGGAAAGACTTATACGTACACGGTTAAAATGTAGTGTTTTGGTGTTTTGGTATTTTAGTGTTTTTGAGGTGCTTCGCTTTTGGCATCACAAATTTGATGTCAATGCACCCCTCCAAAACACTAAAATACTAAAACCCTAAAACACTACTTCGGCACCTTGATTTTATACGTTTTCCCCGCCTTGTTCGTCAGTTTATTATCAATCAGCCAGGGGTTGTACAGTTTCAGCATGCGGTAATGCGTGCCGTGTTCCCGCGCGAAATCGCCCCAGTTGGCTACCGGGCCGTTTACTTCCACGATTTTATAGTCGTTTTGCGTCGGGTAGAGGTGTTCTTTTTCTACCGTGTACTCATATATTTCGGGGTGTTCCATCACCTCTTTAATGGCAACGATGCGAAACGGGTAACGCATGGTTTCGTCGGCGGCAAGGTTAAGTTCGTAAAAACTTTTGGCGCGCTGAGTAGCCATTTCTTCGGCAATCCGGCCTGGGCCACCGTTGTAAGCGGCGGCGGCCAACGTCCAACTACCCAGGCGTTCTTTTTCTTTTTTCAGGTATTTACAAGCTGCCCGGGTGGCCTTTTCGAGGTGATACCGCTCGTCCACTTCCGAGTTCACTTCCAGGTTGTAACCATCGGCCGCACTTTTCATAAACTGCCAGACACCTCGCGCACCGGCAGGTGAATTGGCATTGGACAACGCGCTTTCCGCCACTGCCAGGTACTTCAAATCCTCCGGCACATTCTCCTCTTTCATGATGGGAAGAATGGTGGGAAAAATGGCATTGGCGCGTTTGAGGGCCAGGATCGTTTGCGAATGAAAATACACATTGCGCAGCAATTCAGCGTCGAGGCGCTGCCGGACATCCCAGTTATCCATCGGCAATTTTTCACCGCAAAAATCAAAATCCTTGTCCAGATTGATCGAGCGGACGTGCTGTTCCGGAGCGGTAAAACCGCCGCCACCTTCATGCCCTTTAAAAGAAGCAAAAAACAGGGCGCCGACCGCCATCAGCAGGAAAATATTGATAATCAGGAGTGTGCGGGCATTTTTCATCCATTCCATAGTCATGTAGTTATGGGTTATCAGTTATTCGTTATCCGGCTTGATAATCAAGCATTTGTATTCAAAATAACGCAAACCGATGTTAACCCGGTACTTAAAAGCATTAATGCTGTGTTATGACAAAGGTAACGCAAAACGCCGCAGTTTTGTATTTCAACCGGCCAAAGTCTCCATCACTTTTTGCTGCAATGCCTTCTGCTCCGCCCAGTCGAAACTGCTTAAAAATGCGCCGGCTGCCCTGGCGCCCCGCACAAAAAGATCGAGTTTTCCTTCATCTGAAATGCTGAAATCCAGCCAGTTGTAGTCGCCCGAATCGATCATGCCCACAAAATGATTCATTTCGGGGTGCTGCACAAAAAAGTCGTTATCGTGAAACGACATCATGGAACCGAGCATAGCGCCTGCAAACCCGCCGAAGGAATCGCAACTGCTGTAAGTGTCGCGGTCGACGCCAATTTTGATGCCGAATACGGGCGCATCGGGTTTTTGTTCGGGTTGGTAAAACAGCCCGATCGGGAAATTGGACATAGAACCGCCGTCCACAAAATAGACCTCCGGTGGAACGGCGCCCCGGTAATTGGCGGTTGCCGCCCATTGCGCCCGTGCAGTTTCCGTATCCTCTAAACCTTTGACAATGAATGGATAAAAGAAAACAGGCACGCTCATGCTGGCCCGTACAAAATCGGCCGGACTAGCCATTTCCGGATCGGCCCAGTACAGATGCGCCATATCCGGCAAGGCTACTTTGGTACCTGTGGTGATGTCGGCCGTGACCACGGAGATACGCCGCCAGCGTTCCGGCGGACAGGCTTCTTCCGTTTCCCGAAACTGAATACCGGCCGGGGCGATGCTGCGCAGGGCATACAAATCACGCAGGGTACGGACGCCGCGTTCGAGCAGCAGGTCGCGCATCCACGCCGTAAAATGTTCGCCAGGGCACAGGCCGTAGTGGTCTTGCAGGTCATCGAGCACTTTTGCGGTCAGCCGCGCTTTTTTGCCTTTGCGCACTTCGGGGTCGAGCATGGCATCCACAAACTTGCGGACTTCCTCGTCGCCGTCCACAAAGTCGTAAAAATCTTTTCCGGCTACTTTTTCGATGAGCCATTCGCTTTTCGCCTGTGCGATCGGGCCACCGCCGGCCAGCAGCATGGCCACGATGCTCCCTGCGGACGTACCCGCGGCGCGCAAAAAACGGATATCCATTTGCTCCAGCACGTACAAATAGCCGAGCAGCGCCACCCCGAGCGTACCGCCGCCTTCCATCACCACATCTACGTATTGATTACCGGCTTCGTCCACGATATCGGAAATGCGCCACTCCTGGGCAGCATCGCTGCGCATTTGGCGCAAGCCGGAAATGATCGACATGACTTCAGGGTGAGCGGTATAACTGCTGATTTCCATAGTTGATTTTTTTTTGGGTTAGCAAAGCGGCAGCGCCGCGTAAGATTTGTAGCGATTCCCAAGGAAAGTTGATGAAGGTGCAGCGCACCGTAACATAATCTTGCGGTGCGCTGCACCTTCATCAACATCTCAGCATATGTTGCTACAAATCTTGCGGGGCGCTGCCCCTGTGCTAACCAGATTTTTTTTCAGGTAAAACTACGCAATGCATAAATTGCAATCACCTGAATTTCAACCAAATGCAGCGTTATATCAACCACCGGCAAAATACTCCCAACAATTTTTTTACGAAAAAAATTAACCATATCTGTGACCTTTTTAAAATCCCCCGTTAGAAAGAGGCTTTTCAAAACAACGACTTCTAATCGAGCATTACAGGGCCAACCATGAGTAAAAGGGAATTACAAAAAGGCAAAGGGCGTGAAGACCAAACTTGTTTTCTATAGTTGCTTCCACCCCATGCCAAATGCCAAACAGGGCAGACAAAGACGAACATGTAAACTCCGGGAGTCGAAGCGAAACCGAAACGAAAAACAAACACAAACACTACACCGATTACTGATTTTGAAGATTGGGCTGATGGCATGACTTGAATTTTTCAAAGATTGATCAGCCTGCTTCAGATTCAAATTAAACTTCAGAGGCGACCAGAACATCCTGTACAACACCAAACCAGCCGCCTCAAAATTACCCAAACGAAGGCCATACCAGAACCGATAAGACAGGCTGCTTCCCAAAAGCAGCCGATCCAACCAGCGAACCACTCTTACTATGAGAACAATACCCCGCTCCGGCCAACCGGAGTGGGGTTGTTTTTTTTAGCCTGATTCGCAGGATGATGACAAGGAATGTACTTTTACCGGCTGGAAAAGGAACTACCTGAATCTTATGGCAAAAAAAACTGCGATACCCAAAAAACGAATCTCCGCCCAACTGAAACAAAAAGCGGCCGAAATCGCGGATATTCTGGAAAAACTGTACCCGGAAACCCCTATTCCACTCCGGCACGAAGACGCTTACACGCTCCTGGTGGCTGTCGTACTTTCCGCACAATGCACGGACGAAAGGGTGAATCAAATCACACCCATCCTGTTTGCAAAAGCCGATCATCCGGCTGCGATGATGCAATTATCCGTGGAAGAAATCAAGGAAATCATCAGGCCCTGCGGCCTGTCGCCGGCCAAGTCGAAAGCCATCTGGAACCTCTCCCGTATCCTGGTGGAACAACACGGCGGACAGGTACCCCAAACGTTTGAAGCGCTGGAAGCCCTGCCGGGTGTGGGCCACAAAACGGCCTCCGTGGTCATGTCGCAGGCGTTCGGATTCCCGGCTTTTCCTGTCGATACGCACATTCACCGCCTGGCAACCCGCTGGGGACTGAGCAGCGGCAAAAATGTGGAACAAACGGAGCGCGACCTGAAAGCGCTTTTCCCGGAAAACACCTGGAATAAACTGCACCTGCAAATTATCTTTTTCGGCAGGCAATTCTGCCCGGCGCGGGGACATAAGGCGGAGGAATGCCCGATATGTGCCAAATATCTGACGTGAGTCGTGAGTCGTGAATCGTGAGTGGCATCCAGTTAGAAGAATGTACTCATAAAATATTGAGATTGTTCTCCTAACTGGATACCACTCACGATTCACGACTCACAACTCACGATCATCACTTCTAACCATCGTGAGTATCGTCGCAATCGCCACCGTTTCACCCGTTTCGTCATACACATCCACCAGCCATTTGACAATGCCGCGCGGAATAGCAGCAATACCTTCCCTGGCGGGATCGTGTTCCTGTTCGATTTTTTCTTTGACGGTCAGTTTCACGCCGATGGTCATACCCGGGTAAACAGGTTTGGTAAAGCGGCACTCATCGAGGCCGTAATTGAGCAATACAGGGCCTTTTTTGGCATCAACGAATAGTCCGGCGGCTTTGGAGAGCACGAAGTAACCGTGTGCCACACGGCCGGTGAACGGCGTCCCTTCCAGCGCGGTGGCATCCATGTGCGCGTAAAAATTATCGCCGCTCACATTGGCGAAGTTGTGGATATCCGCTTCAGAGACCGTGTGTTTGGCGGTGATCAGCGTTTCCCCGACAAACAATTCATCGAAGTATTTTTTGAAAGGATGGACCGGCGTTTCCGTTTGTGCGCCGCCCGTCTGGTACTGGTTGGTGACGGCCGTGATATCCGTCGGATGGCCCTGAATCGCCGTGCGTTGCA
>JADLCC010000019.1 GCA_020847425.1 Saprospiraceae bacterium | reverse complement strand
TAGACAACATGGTACCCGGCCAAGGTAGGTTCTATGTATTGCAAAGATCCATCCTGTGCCATTATCTTTGCCTCACCAACTAATGAAAAACAGGGAAACAATGCAAAACAAATTAAAACTAGCGTTCGTCATCATCAGTTTCGCCGCTACGATGCTGACCTTATACGCAGCCAATCAGGATGCATCCGGACAGCCGACTGTTGGCGGCGTGGATGTATCCCGTTTCTCTCCTCAGATGCTCAGCATCAGTCCGAGGGTAGCAGGCGGCAAAGCCACAACAATCCCGCTATCGCAGGACACTATTGCGCAGCGACAGGATTCACTTTCAACAAGGAACAACTAATAATTGAAGCATATGGATTTGGAAAATGCAAAAGCACAAATGCGCAAAGGCGTGTTGGAACTGTGCATCTTAGCCATCATAGAAGAGGATGAGGTGTATCCGAGCGATATCATCGCGCGGCTCAAAGCCAACGATCTTATTGTGGTGGAAGGTACGCTGTACCCACTGCTCACGCGCCTCAAAAACGACGGCCTGCTGGAATACACCTGGCGCGAAAGCAACTCAGGGCCGCCACGTAAATACTTCAAAATCACTGAATTGGGCAGTAAAGTCCTCGAAAGCCTTTCTTCCAGTTGGCAACAGCTCGTGCAGTCCGTTGACCAAACCCTGCAAAACGGGCAACGCAGCCAGGCAGGTCAATAATTAACCGACCAACCAACTCAACAATTAACTTCGGATTATGAATAAGATTCTGAATATCAACCTGGGCGGATATGCCCTTACTATAGACGACGATGCCTACGAATATTTGCAGGCATACCTCGAAAGCATTCGCCGGCGCTTCAGCGAAAGTGAAGGCCGCGACGAAATTGTTGCCGACATTGAAGCCCGTCTGGGTGAAATCCTGACGGAGACCCTGGGCAACCGCACCATTGTTATGTTACCGGATGTGGAGTCTGCGGTAACTGTTATGGGCAAACCGGAAGATTTCGGTAGCGACCCGGTCGATGCGCGGCAGCATTCCACCAAATCGAGCGGCAAAACCTACACCAGTGGGATCAAACCCGGCAAGCGCCTTTTCCGCGATGAGGAAGATGCCGTGGTGGCAGGTGTTTGTTCCGGTTTGTCGGCTTACTTTGGTATAGCCGATCCGGTATGGATGCGTCTGCTGTTCGTAGTACTTGCTTTCGCTTCATTCGGTTTCTGGTTGCCGGCCTACGTCCTGCTCTGGATCCTGGTGCAACCCGCCAAAACGGCCGCCGACCGGCTCGCCATGCGCGGCGAACCGGTGAATGTGGACAATATTGCCCGCGAAATTGAAGACACTTTTGAACGCCTGGGCACCCGCATGAATGAATTCGGCGCTGACGCCAAACAAAAAGGCACCAGCCCCGGCGCCAATGCCATGAACAAAGGTGTGAACGCCATCGGCACCATTTTTGGGTTTATGCTGCGTTTTATCGCCAAATTCGGTGTGTTTATTATCATGCTGGTCGGTTTTGCCCTGTTTATAGCTTTGGCGGTGTCCTGGGTAGCCGGCATCTGGAGCCTGATGGTTGCCGCGCCGTATGTGGATTATTTCAGCCCGTATTCCAGCAGTTTAACCTGGCTGGGCTTCAGCAATATTTTCTTCCTGCTGGGTATACCGATCGTAACGCTTTGCCTGGTTTTTGCCCGGGTATTGTTTAAAGTGCGCGCTCCGGCCTGGTTGCGCACCGGATTGGGTATCGTGTGGGGCATCAGTTTGTTTTCCTTTATTTCTCTGGTAGGCGCAGCAGCCAGAGAATACAGGCACAGCGGCTCTGTGACTTCGGATATCGACCTGTCGGGAATTCGATCCGATACTTTGCGGGTGGAAGGTTTCAGAGAGATAAATCCCAGTGATTATGAAGAATTTTGGTTCAACCAGGATAACGAAGGGGTTCGTATGGGTGATAACTCCATGGAAGTAAGCGGTCCGATCGAAGTGCGGGTGCGCAAAAGTGACACCAACCAGTTTCGTTGCACACAGATCATCCGGGCACAGGGAACATCCAATATAGAGGCGCAGGAAAATGCCGGCCAGATACAGTACATGGCTTCCACAAGCGGAAACATACTCCGTGTTCCAACTGCCTACAGCATTTCGAAAGGTAGAAAATGGAGGGTGCAACGCATCCGCCTGAACATCGAAGTGCCGGAAGGAAAAAGTATCGTATTCGACGAAAAAATATACCGTTACTCTGCTTCCGACCTGGATAATTATGCCCAAAGTAACCGCAAAAATTATATTTCGCACGAACCGGACCGCGTTTTTCGCATGACAGCCGATGGCTTGATTTGTACCAATTGCCCGGAATTGGGAGACCGGAATTACCGCAGCGATCGTTCGTATGAAAAATTCATCATCGAAGATAAAATCAGCGCAGAAATACGCCAGGGCGACGAATTCCGGGTGGAAATAGAAGGCTCCAACGCGGATAAGGACAAAATCCAGAAAATCCAGTCTGGTGATAAAATCACCTTTACCACCAACGGTAAAAAACTGGACGGACCGGTGCATGTCCTGATTCAAACACACAATTTCACCTCGCTCCATGCCGATAATACCGGCGAAATTGTAATCCGCGGATTCGACGAGGGCCAGGCGAGCATCACTGCCAAAGGCAGCAGCGTGATTAAAGCCTACATCGATTCCAGATCGCTGAATATCGCCCTTTCCGGCAATGCAACACTCGATCTGACGGGTAAAGGGGATGAACTGGATGTCAACCTGACTGATACGGCTGTGTTGGAATCGACCAACTGGCGGGCTGATTCCGGCGAAATCTACGCTTCAGAAAGCGCCCGCGCCCGGGTGTTTGTCAAAAATAGGGTGCTGGTGGTTTCCACGGGCTCCAGCACTGTAAAAGTGGATGGCGGCGCGGAGATCAGGAATAACAGGGAGTGAGATTTTTACCACATAGGCACATAGGACTTCCACATAGTTTACATAGTACAAACAATACAACTACTATGTGAACTATGTGGAAGTCCTATGTGTCTATGTGGTAAAAAATCCGTGTTCCTTTTTCACCCTACTGTTTTACAACTTTCCCCAAATTCACTTCCCCGCCTGCCAGTTTCATCTGCACGACATACGTACCCGAAGCCCAGGTTTGTGCAGCCATGTCAAACACCTGAAAACCTTCGTTCAGGGTAACTTTTTGCTGTGCAACGGTCCGGCCCAGCAGGTCGGTCACAAACAGTTGCGCCTGACTGCCCAATCCGGAAGGAATGTCCAAAGCCAAAGACAGACGGTCCTGTACCGGGTTGGGATACAGCAGCGCTTTCATGCCGATAGCCACAGGGTCGGTTACGGCTGAAATGATACCCAGGTCTGTTTTTTCAATCGAGGCATTGCCAGAGCTGCTGCCGCTGAAACCGACGAAGCGCAGTTTCCACACCCGGCTGTCCGCCGTTTTCAGGAAAAAAACGAGGTCCTGGTCGAGCACAAAAGAAAATCCACTCAGAATTTTCCAGTCGTAACCGATTGTATACAGTTCGCTGCGGAGGCTGTCCTGGTAGCTCGCATATGCAACGGTTGCAGGGTCGATGCCGTTGGCACGGGCAACCTGCACACCGGGGCCGGATAAAACGCCGGTTACATTGTACGGAACATAATCTGTCGTTCCTGGCACGAGATAAGGTGTATAATAGCGGCAGTACAGCAGGTCAAATCCGCCGGAAGCCGGCTCGACATCTACAACATCGCCCGATTCGAAACTGAAATAAGCCAGGGTTTTGCCGCTGTGATCGGCTTTGTTGATTGTTTTGGTTACCACATTGGAACCATTCAGGTTGGCGTACCTAAAGGTGTAAATACCGCCAGCCAGAGAATCCACCGTAAATTTCAGGTACTGATCGTTGCGCAGTTTGATCACGTACAGTGCATTGCCTGAAATTTTGCCGCTTTGGTCGTCATAAAAACCCCAGCCAAAATCCAGCGCATTGGACGTGTCGCGTATTTCATTAAAAGCGCCGTACGTCCAGGACTTTTCACTGTTGTAGAGTTGGAAGTCCGTCAGTGAACCCGGATCGGGTTGTTCGTTAAAATCTTCCGTCAGCGCATAAAAAACGTCTACCTCTGCCTGGGGTTGTCCCATGCTGGTTCCCGCGCTTTCATTAAAAAAAATGCCCGCTTGTTGTCCGTTTACAGAAAAAGCAATATCCCAGGCGGTATTGTTTACCTGTTTTTCTGTTCCCGCAAGCAGGTTAACATAACTCTGTTTTTGGTAACCTGCTCCGGTAGAAATACTCTGTGTCGTTTGTGCGGCAAGCTGTGCAGCAAGAACTAGTCCGGCGAGTAATAAAGTAGATTGTTTCATGTTGACAAGCAGTGTTTATGGTGATAGTCTTTAGTGTTTAGTTATTAGTGTTTAGTGTTTAGTATGTGATTGATTGTCAATTTTTTACAAAAAACGAAACACGCCTTTAGTTCTCAGGCAATTTCTCCGTTTGCCAGGATTTCCATAAAACGGGTCTTGCTGGTGCTGGGGTCAAAAAACACGCCGCCATTGCCTGAAACGCCTTCGCCGATCGTGATCTCGTACTCTTCATTGATCACCGCTACCGAGCGAAAAACATTGTCGTTTTCCACCGTTGTCAAGGCAATAACTTTCCGGTCGATCAGCTCGCCTTTTGCGGTAAAAGTGGCCAGCACATATTCGTATTGAAGCAGTGTTGCTTTCCACCACACCAATGCGATGAATTGCTGGGTATCCTCAATCGCAAAACAAGGAATGTATTCCGTGAATTCGTCCAGCACAGCGCCGGCTTCCAGCGGAAGTATAAATTGTTCGATCATCGCATCCGAAAGCGGGTCGTTTTCGGTGCCGAAAGCATGGTGCGTGTCTTCTCCCAGCGTAACCGGCATGGTAACCGGGGGGAATTTGGCGACAAAATCAGGAAAAATGTATGGTTGCATAGTTATTTGATAAGATCCTCAAAGGCACACTACTGGACATTTTTTGTACGCCGGAACGCAGTTCCGGCAATTCCTGGCTATTTACCATGCCGGAACAGCGTTCCAGCGTACCGGTTTTTCACCCAAACGAAAAAATGCCCAGTAGTGTGCCTCAAAGGTCGGTGTTTACCGGAAAAAATAAAACGCTACGGTAAGTTAACGCAAAGGTAATGTCTGTTTAAAGTCCCTCCTCGCTTCGCCCTATACCTTCGTCGGCTAAAAAAAAGATGGGACTTGCGCACAAAATCAGTGAACGGGTATTCAGCCGGATACATGGCAACAACTTGGTGTATAACACCTGCTGGGAAGACCCGCGTTGCGACCGCAACTTGTTGAATATGAACGATCAAAGCAAGGTACTGATGCTCACCAGCGCCGGCTGCAATGCTTTGGATTACCTGCTCGACAACCCTGCCGAAGTGCATTGTGTCGACCTCAATCCACGCCAGAATGCGCTCTTGCAACTCAAAATGGCTTTGTTTAAGTCGGGTAGCCATGCGGCATTGTTCGATTTTTTCGGAACAGGTGCTGCGCCAGGTGCACGGGTGCTGTTTCAGGACGTGATCGAGCCGAACCTCAGCGATCCGTATGCCCGGCGGTATTGGCGCCGCAACCTGCGTTATTTCAAAGGCAAGGGTCTGCGCCGCTCCTTTTACTGGCATGGAAGCAGCGGCGCTGTGGCCTGGCTGGTCCGGAACTGGTTGCACAGCCAACCCGACGCCCGGCGGCTGGCGCATCAACTTTTTTCGGCAACCAACCTGAACGAGCAACTGGAGCGGTATGAACAATTGGAACCTCGTTTTTTGAACCATTTTATTCAATGGCTGGTTTCCCAGCATTTTATACAAAGCATGCTGGGCGTGCCAAAAAGCCAGCAACACCTGGCTGCCCTGCGTTTCCCCGACGGGATGGCCGGTTATGTGCGCGCCTGCCTGCGCCATGTTTTCACCCGGATTCCTATCGGCGACAATTATTTCTGGCGCCTCTATTTTTATGGGAATTATTCGGCGGATTGTTGTCCCAATTACCTCCGCCCGGAATATTTTGATGTGATCAGGGCACGTGTCGGCCGCATCCAAACCTATACCAGTTCGCTCAGCAGTTTTTTGAAAGAAAACCCCGGCCAGTATTCGCATTTTATCCTGCTCGATCACCAGGACTGGCTGGCCGCCCACCAGCGCCGTGCACTGGAGGAAGAGTGGCAACTGATCCTGGCTAATGCAGCCCCGGGCGCAAAAGTACTGTTGCGTTCCGCCGCTTTTGAACTGGATTTTTTACCCGATTTTGTACGCGAAAAAGTACAATTCGACTGCGAATCTGCCGAACGGGAACACGGGCGCGACCGGGTAGGCACTTATGCCAGCACCTGGTTGGGTAATATTCATTTTACCAAAAGTTGATGGTTGAGCATGTTGATGGTTGAGAAAGCATTGGTAATCAGTGAATTATTACACTTTTCCGTTCAAAATCTCTTTGTATTGGCTATAGCCTAAGCATTTTGCGAATCATGAAGAGGTGTCAAATGGAGTACATAAAAAAATACAAAAGGCAAAATGGATCATACCCTGACACCCGAACAAAAACCAAGCCGGCAGGAGGCTGCCATGCGCAGTTACTACCGCTGGCAATCGGTGATGTACGACCTTACCCGCTGGGCCTTTTTATTTGGCAGAAATGAAATACTGACCCGGCTACCGGTTTCGGCCGATACGAAAGGTGTCTTGCTGGAAGTCGGTTGCGGTACAGGCAGGAACCTGCTTCGTTTGGCCAAAAAACACCCGGACATGCGCCTGCTCGGGCTCGATGTCTCTCCGGATATGCTACAACGCGCGGCCAGAGCCACCGGGTCGTATTCAAGAAGGGTTTTGCTGCTGGAAAAGGCATACGGCGCAGCACCCGTATCGCTGCCACAAACGCCGGACGTGATCCTGTTTTCCTATGCACTGACCATGTTTAATCCGGGATGGGAGCAGGCGATAGCGCAGGCACAGGCCGACTTGCCGACCGGCGGATACATTGCCGTCGTTGATTTTCACGATACGCCCAGCCGCATTTTTCGCTGGTGGATGGGCAAAAACCACGTGCGTATGGACGGCCATCTGCTGCCTTTACTCGAAACAACATTTCTACCGGAATACCGATCGACGCGTTCGGCATTTTTCGGGTTATGGCGGTACATGCTGTTCATCGGGAGGAAAGCATAAAGCGCGAACAGAAGAAATAGGCGGTTAATTATCCTTCCAGCACCTGCTCCGCGTGGTTTTCCGTCTTTACCTTTTCGATAATCCGCTCGATTTTGCCGTTTTCATCAATGACAAACGTGGTACGGTGGATGCCCATATAGGCCCGGCCCATAAATTTCTTCTCCCCCCAGACGCCGAAAGCCTCTGAAACGGCATGGCTTTCGTCCGATAACAGGGCGAAGGGCAGGTTGTATTTTTCCTGAAACTTGACGTGTTTTTTGACCGAATCGGGGCTCACACCAAGAATATCATATCCTTTGGCCTGAAAAGACTGGTAGTTGTCGCGTAGGCTGCAAGCCTCGGCGGTGCAACCGGGCGTATCGTCTTTCGGGTAAAAATAGAGTACCAGTTTTTTGCCTTTGTAACTGGCCAGACTCACATTTTCGCCTTTTTCATTGGGAGCGGTAAAGTCGGGGGCGGCATCGCCTTCTTTCAGGTGGAACATTTCGTTGCTTTGAAGTGAATGAATACTGCCATCCAAAACCGGCAGTTCGCTATTTTGTTCACCCATCCTTCCAAGTTGTTGCGAACGCTGTACTTTTGCACCGATAACTAATAACGGATAACTAATAACGAATAAATGATTGTTGTCACCGGTGCTGCCGGATTTATCGGCTCCTGCATGATTAAACGCCTCAATGATGCTGGCTACACAGATATTATGGCTGTAGATGATTTTAGCCGGCCAGACAAGCAGGTGAATCTTTCTTTCAAAAAAAT
This sequence comes from Saprospiraceae bacterium, assembly GCA_020847425.1. Classification (GTDB taxonomy): domain Bacteria; phylum Bacteroidota; class Bacteroidia; order Chitinophagales; family Saprospiraceae; genus M3007. The sequence goes on along the minus strand of JADLCC010000019.1, from coordinate 2,994 downwards.
TCGCAGTCAGATGCACCGGATGAACTTTATCCGCTGGTTTGAACGCAACCACACGGAGGTAGACGCCATTCTGCACCTGGGCGCCCGCACCGACACGACGGAAATGAATGTTGCCATTTTCGACGAACTCAACCTGGAATACTCGAAAGCCTTGTGGATGCTCTGCGCAGGATTCCAGATTCCGCTGTTGTATGCCAGCAGCGCCGCCACCTACGGACTGGGCGAACACGGTTACTCCGACGACCATACCCTGATCCCGCTCCTGAAACCGCTCAACCCCTACGGTCAAAGCAAACAGGATTTTGACGTGTGGGTGCTGGAAACTATCGCTAAAGGCGATATGGCGCCGCCGCAATGGGCAGGTTTCAAGTTTTTTAACGTGTACGGCCCCAATGAATACCACAAAGGCCGTATGGCTTCGGTTATTTTTCACACCTGCCGCAAAATCAAGTCCACCGGCGCCATGCAACTGTTCCGCTCGCACCGCCCCGATTTTAAGGACGGCGAACAAAGTCGCGATTTTATCTATGTGAAAGACCTGACGGACGTGCTGCTTTTTTTCCTCGAAAAAAATCCGGCCAATGCCATTTACAACCTGGGTACCGGTAAGGCCCGCACTTTCCTCGACCTGGCCAGGGGTACTTTCAAGGCTATGGACCTGGAACCGAATATCTCGTTTATAGATACGCCAGCCGACATCCGCGACACGTATCAGTACTTTACCGAAGCGGATATGAGCAAATTGCGCAGCGCCGGATACCAGGAACCGTTTTATGGCCTGGAAGAAGGAATCGAGGATTATGTGCAGCGATATTTACGGGAAGAGGTGATTTTTTGAGCGCTGCAACGCCCTCCGTAGCACTCCCCTTTTGAACGAGTTGTTTGTGTTGTATGTTAAAACGACCTGTAAACAGTCTTTTTACATTTGCAACAATATATTTGTGATTCAATTCGGTGTCTATTGCACCTCGTTCTCTCATTCCATTTGCTCCAACCTCCAGGTGACATGAAAACAATCCTGCTTTTGTTCTGTACCCTTGCTGCAATTTCAACAACGGGGGCACAAAACTGCTTAAATTCCGGTATTACTCTTTCCAGCCAAGCCCAGATCGATGCTTTCCCTACTAATTACGCCGGATGCACGAATATTGTCGGGGAAGTTATCATCAGCGGGGGCGACATCGAGGATTTGGACGGTTTGGCACAATTAATATCGGTTGGAAGTACCTTGTATATTGGAGACAACCCACTGCTGGACGACCTTACCGGGCTTGCCAACCTGACTACCGTGGGCAATCTTTTGTATATCCAGAACAATCCACTGCTGGTGAGTTTGAGCGGCCTGGAAAACCTGAATTCCCTGAATGGACTATTTCTGTACAACAACCCGTTTTTACAAGGACTAGATCCATTTTCCGGTATTACAAGCCTGGGTTATTTGACCATCGAAAACTGTAATGCCATCACAGATCTGGATGGGTTGCATCATATCACGACGATCACGCAAGATGCTTATATTGGTTACAATACCGGGCTCGTATCCTTAAGCGCCTTGAATGCCCTGCAAAGCGTCGGCGTGAATTTCAGTATCAGCAACAACCCGCTGCTGACCAATTTGCAAGGCCTGAACAACCTGACTTCGACAGGATTATTGGGAATAGCCGAAAATGCAGCACTTACCAGCCTGTCCGGACTCAGTCAACTCACGTCCATCGGATCTTACCTGTTCATTCAGGGGAACCCGGTGCTGACGAATATAAGCCAACTCGGCATTGTGACGCATGTGGGTAGCGGTATTTATATTACGGACAATAATATCCTGCCGAATTTGAACGGACTGGGTGGCATTACCAGCGTCCCGGAATTGATTATCCAGAACAACAATCTGCTCCCCAACCTGCAGGGTTTGGGAAATTTGCAGACGGTTGCCCAAACCCTGACTATTGCCGAAAACGATATATTGAACAGTTTAAGTCAGTTGAGCAACCTGCATACGGTCGGAAATCTGTTCATTGCTTCAAACAACATGCTGCCTGACCTGGATGGATTGGAACACCTGGCCATGCAGACGGGCAATTTATCCATTAACGGCAACCCCGCGCTCACCAATATTCATGCGCTGGGATTGCTGACGGCTTTGGGGCCGACAGATATTATTGACAATGATCTGCTCCCCAACCTGCAAGGCTTGCACCATGTTACAGAGATCAACGGCTTTTTAAATATTTCCGAAAATGCGCTCCTTACCAATGTGGACGAATTTGAGCATGTTACCGGAATTGGAGGTTCATTTTATGTACTCAACAATCCGGCTTTGAATGATTTGAGCGGATTTTTACAGGTTACATCTATCCTCGGCGAACTGAATATCAGTGGCAATACCGCTCTGCACAGCCTGCACGGTTTGGATAACATCACCGGCATCCCTTACCTGACGATCATGGACAATGGAAGCAATCTGGACGATTGTGCGGTGCAAAGCATCTGCGATTATCTGGATGGCGGAGGGCTTGCAACGATCAGCAACAATGCCTTCGGATGCAACAACAGGGCACAGGTGCAGGCGGCCTGTCTGGCGTTACCTGTTCAATTGACGGCATTCAGCGGCCAGGCTGTTCGCCGCGATATTTTATTGCAATGGAAAACCGCACAGGAACAAAACTTCGACCACTTTGAAGTGGAACACAGTTTGAATACTGTGGAATTTACAGTGCTGACAAAAATAGCAGGACAAGGTACCGGCAATAACTACCGGTACCTGCACCTCAACCCGGGTCCGGGACAGCAGTACTACCGGCTCAAACAAACGGACCGGGACGGAACGTTCCGGTATTCGAACCTGGTAACAGCAACCATCGGTGCGCCGCCGCTCTCCATTTACCCGAACCCCGCCCGCGACCTGGTATTTATCCATGATCCCGGCAATCTGTCGGTTTCCGTAAAAGTCTACAATAATCTTGGAGAACTGGTCAAATCAGGTGAGCAGGTACACGT
>JADLCC010000018.1 GCA_020847425.1 Saprospiraceae bacterium | reverse complement strand
GGCCATTCGGGCAGTTTGTCGCCGTTGGGGTTGCCGTTTTTGATAAAATTCGCAAAATACTGGAGCATGGTGGCCGACACTTTGTAGTCGTCTTCCGTCCAGGCATAGTCTTTAACCAGGGGCAGGTTGCCCATACAGTATTCGATTTCGCAGGCATGCGGCGCGCCGACGGGTTCCGGCGGCTTGGGCGCGTTCGGGTCTTTTTTGACCGTGCCGCCGGCTAGCCCGGAAGCCATATTGTTGTCTGCCAGCGGCGGGCGGATTTTGCTGTACAGGTAGCGATACACAGGCTGGTTGCTGTTGTTGCGGTGCAGGTCGAACCATTTCCAGGTACTGTACGAAATAAAACGATCGGATGCCAGCGCTGTGGCCGACAATTCCACTTCATGGGCTGAAGCGTGGGGGTACAGTTTCAGTACCTCCTCAAAATCATTCGGATATTCTGCTTTCACCTTTTTGATGAAATTTTCCTCATCAAACGGAGCGCCCTGCATAAATGCTATGCCGGGAATTTCTGCCGAGTTCCAGCCCAGCAAAAGTGGCACTTGTGCCTGTTCTTTAGCATTAAAGATTTCAGGTAGTGTTTTGGGTAAAAAATAGCCGTCGAGCACGACCGGGAAGCCGAACCGTTTGGATTCGTTGTAGATCTCGTAAATGTCCCGGGTGGGTAAAGCCCTCAGTTCTTTGATGCTCTTGAAACCTGCTTGTTTTGCAAATTCCGCACCCGCTTGTTCGCCTTCTTTCAAGGTTATCGGCGCCATGGTCGGTTTGATGCCCGCACCGCTTTCGCCGATCGCGCCTGCGATCAGGTTTTTAGCCAGCGGCGATGCCATCTGGTAACTCACGCCGATGGAACCCGCCGATTCGCCGGCAATGGTCACTTTGGCGGGATTGCCGCCGAAAACGGCGATGTTTTTTTGGACCCATTGCAGGGCTGCCAACTGATCGAGCATACCGTAATTGCCGGAAGCCTTGTATGGCGCTTCGGCACTCAGTTCGGGGTGCGTGAAAAAGCCGAAAATATTGAGGCGGTAGTTGCAGGTAACCACCACAATGCCCTGTTTTGACATGGCTTCGCCGTCGTAACGCGGTTCGGAGCCGTCGCCGGCCACATTGCCACCGCCATAGAAATACACCAGCACGGGCAGGTCTTTGGTGCTGCGTTTGGCGGGTGTCCATACATTCAGGTACAGGCAATCTTCACTCACGCCATTGGACCGGGAATTCATGTCGCCCCAGACGATGGTCTGCATCGGGCGCGGACCGAACCGTTTGGTTTCTTTTACGCCGGTCCAGTTGGCCAGTGGTTGCGGTGCTTTCCAGCGCAGGGGGCCGACCGGCGGCTGGGCAAACGGAATACCGAAATAGGTTTGAATACCGGTGTGGGTATTGTAATTGCCCTCGATGACGCCATTGGAAATGGTGGCCTGAACGGGAAAAGCATTGGTGTTTTGCGCGCAGGCGGCGAGGCTGAGGATGAGCCCCAGGAAGGAAAGTATATTTCTCATGTGTGAAAGTGTGTGATAAGTTTTGGCGAAAGATAGGAAGTGGGGGAATCTGGTACTAAGATTTGTGCGATTGTTTTTTTTGTTACCCAAACCACTTCTCTATCGCCACCGCCACCCCGTCTTCCACATTGGAAAGCGTCATTTCATCGGCCACCTGCTTCAGCGCTTCATTGCCATTGGCCATAGCGATGCCCAGGCCGACCGCCTGTAGCATTTCAATATCATTGTAGTTGTCACCGAACGCCACGGCTTCATTCATCTGAAATCCCATGTGTTCGGTGAGCAGTTTTTCAATAGCCGTGGCTTTGGAAACGAATTTGCTCGACAACTCCAGATAAGTAGGTTTAGAGCGGTAAATGTTGAGTTGTTCGTTACATTCAGCCTGTAAAAACTGCTCCAGCGCATGGATTTCATCCTCCGGGCCCATACACATGATTTTATGCGGGCCCAGCGATTGGCTTTCCCAGGTTTGGATCAGTTGTTCAAAATCGGTTACAAGCGGCCTGACTCTGGTATTGTTGATTTCCCGTTCCGCCCAGTAGTCCAGGTGTTCTACATACCAGTCATCGTTCAGGTATAGGCTGGTATGGATATTGGTTTGGCGCACCCGTTGATAAATAATCCCGGATATTTCAGGCGCAATAGAGACGGATAAAAATACCCGCGCCGCCGCTTCTTTCCCATCATACAGCAAAACAAGACCGCCATTGTAGGCAATGATGGGAAAATGTTCGATGTCTAAAGTGGCCTGGATATGCCGCATCGCTTTTGGCATGCGCGAAGAGACGAGGATGACAGGGATATGCCCTTTAATTCTGCTTATTTCAAACGCCGTTTTTTCCGAAACAGCCCTTTCCTTGTTCAACAGTGTGCCGTCGATATCTGTGCAAATGATTTTAATGTGCATGTGGTTGATTACTTCATTGTTTTGATCAAACCCAGTTCCAGCCCCCGTAACTCTGCCAGGCCCCGCAGCCGCCCGATGGCCGAATAGCCGGGGTAGGTTTTTTTGTCCAGGTCGTCGAGCATCTGGTGGCCATGGTCGGGGCGCATGGGCAAGGCAATGCCGGTTTTTTGCATCAGTCGTACGATTTCGAGTACTGCCGCCGCCATATCGGTATCGCCGTCGAGGTGCTCGGCTTCGAAAAAATTGCCTTCCGCATCTCGTCTTGTATTTCTCAAATGCAAAAAATGGATGCGCGCTCCGAAACGGCGTATCATTTTTACAATATTGTTATCGGCCCGGGCGCCCAGCGAGCCGGTGCAGAAACACAACCCGTTGGCCGGAGAAGGCACGGCTTTCAGCAGGTCGGCCAGGTCTTTTTCGGTGCTGACCACACGGGGCAAACCCAACACAGGGTAGGGTGGGTCGTCGGGATGAATGGCCATTTTTAAACCACAGGCCTCGGCTACAGGCACCACTTCT
>JADLCC010000017.1 GCA_020847425.1 Saprospiraceae bacterium | reverse complement strand
CCCGACATGGAAGCCACCACGTTGGAAGCCGTCATTTCGAGGTGGGCGTCAGGCATAACGATCAGGTGGTTTTTAGCGCCGCCCAATGCTACGCAGCGCTTCAAATTGGAGGTTGCTCTTTTGTATACAATTTTCGCCACTTTGGTGGAACCCACAAACGAAACGGCCTGAATATCAGGGTGATCGCAGATGCCTTCCACAATCTCCCTCCCGCCGTTCACGACACTAAAAACGCCGTCGGGAATTCCCGCTTCTTTTAACAATTCGGCCAGTCGAAGCGCACTCAGCGGAACGATTTCCGATGGTTTCAGGATCATACAATTGCCGAGTACGAGGGCATTGGGAATGGTCCAGTTGGGTACCATATTCGGGAAGTTGAATGGCGCAATCGAGGCTACCACGCCCAGGGGTTTGCGCTCGATGCGGCACTCAACACCTCTACTGACCTCCTGCACCTCGCTGCTGACTATTTGTGGCATGGAACAGGCAAATTCGCACAATTCGATGCTTTTATCCACTTCCGCACGGGCTTCATCCACGGTTTTTCCGTTTTCGATATGCACCAGTTCGGATAGCGATTCGCGGTCCCGGATCAGCAGATTCCGGTACCTGAAAATGTATTGAACACGTTCTTTCAGGGTAAGCGCCGACCAACCTTTATAAGCCTGTTTGGCTGCCTGAACGGCTTCATCGAGTTCCGCATAAGCGGATAATGGCACTGCCGAAATAACCTTTCCGTCGAGCGGACTGATCACATCCAGGTTGCTGGAAGCAGATGTTGTGAAACTGCCGTTGATAAAATTCAACACCACATCAGGTGTATGCATGGATACAGACATATGCTAGGATTTTTAATTGCCCGGTTGCCTTTTGCAACATTGTTTTTGATACAAATGGGGTGGTGAAAGTAATACTAATATGAATGCAACGCAAGCCCGGCTTGTTTTTTTTACCGTGTAGTTTTTTACCACATAGGTACATAGGACTACCACATAGATCACAAAGAATGGCAATGCAACTTATGTGGCCTATGTGGTAAAAAAAACTACGATTTATGTAATTATCGATCCGGCCGCATCATTCCAGCAAACTAACATCATCAATCTTCCTTTTTTATGAAAAAAATACTTTTGCTCCTGCTGATCATTTGCCAGTCCGGTCTGGCTCAAACCACCAAACCCATCAAATCCCGGTTGGATAAAGTTATTGTATTTAACCGTGGCGCCCAGTTGTTTACAACCGAAAAAGCGAGCCTGCCCATCGGCACTACAGACCTCGTTTTTGAAAATGTTTCACCCAAACTAATGCTACAATCGCTTCAGGCCGGCGCCAGTGGCGGGGTTGTGGTGATGGATGTCCGTTACAACCTGAAATACGCCGTCATTGAAAAAAAACCGGACGACCCTGCGCTCAAAAAACTGGAACGAGAACAGAAATCCGTGCAGGATTCCCTGGTTGAAATCGGTTTTAACATCAAAGGCATTCAAAACCAGATCAACAACTTTGCCACCGAACGCGCCGTACTGCTCGGCAATCGGCTCATGCGCGGCGAACTCCAGCGCGATTCATTGATTGTTTTCCAGCAAAGTATCGATTATTTGCGGCAGCGCCTCCAGAACATCGACATGGAATTGCTCAAACTGGAACGGGAAAAATACAAATGGGATGTCCTGCGCGATGGGCTGCTTCAACGCCAGAGTACCTTGCAGACCTTGATTGCCGGTAACTATGCGCCTCCTACTGCCGACGCGCAACCTGTACCGCAGGTCATCGTGACGGTATTATCCGAACGCGCCACCAATGCCGACATTACCATCACCTATTATGTGGAAGAAGCGGGCTGGGTGCCTTCTTATGACCTGCGCGCCACCAACAACACAACCGATATCGAACTCAATCATAGAGCTGGCGTGTACCAAAATTCGGGTATCGAATGGAAAGATGTGCTGCTGACACTTTCAACAGGCAATCCCAATGAATCCAACATCAAACCGGTACTACCACCATTTCTGCTTCAATACGAGCAGCATATCGCTACATATAACAGGAAAATCGCCAAAGACGCCCTGGCGATGAAACAACCGAGTTCGAAGGTGGTAACGGATGATGTAAAAGAAGAGCGGGAGTCCCTTGCTAGCGCCGACATAGATGGTGTTTTCGACTACACCACTGTAACCGAGAATGCCCTCCGGGTGGAATATGAAATCAACCTGAAATACACGATTGCTTCAGACGCGCAGTCGCACAATGTGGTGATTCAGAACCGCAAAATACCGGCGCAGTACAACTATTCCGTAGTGCCCAAACTCGACCCGGATGTGTTCCTGATGGCGCGCCTGACCGATTGGGAAGACCTTAACCTGGTGCCAGGCACGGCAAGGGTATATTTTGACGGTTCCTACGTGGGCCAGACGGCTATCAACCCGGGTACGAACGATACCCTGCTGCTCAACCTGGGCCGCGACAAAAGTATAGCCGTCAAGCGCATCAAACTGAAAGATAAATCGAAAGAAAAAATCCTGAATGAAAACAGGGAGGTCACCAAAACCTTTGAAATCACCATTCGCAATACCAAAAGCATCCCTATTCGCCTGATTGTAGAAGATCAAATGCCTGTTTCTGCTGATCCTTCTATCAAAATTGCATACGAAGATTACGGCAAGGCATCGTTCAATCCGGACACCGGAAAACTGGTCTGGGACTTTAAACTGGATCCGAAGGAGAGTAAAAAAATGAATTTTACTTACGAAGTGAAGTATCCGAAGGATCGGTTGCTGGCGAATTTGTAGTGGGGATAATGGAACACGGATTTAACAGATTAGACACGGATTTAATTGAAATCTATTTATTTATCCGTGTCTAATCCGTTAAATCCGTGTTCCATTATATATCATGCAGCCAGTTTTTTCCACTGAATAATCGCCTTCGCAGGTTGAGCGGAAGTAATCTGCAGGTCGTGGTGATCGCCGGGCTGCATGGTGTAAAAATCACCTTCACCCAGGCGAATGGTGCGGGTATTGCCATCAGGGCTTGTAATAAAACACTTGCAGGAGCCTTCCAGAATCAGGAAACTTTCCAGCAAATCATGGTGTACTTCTTCCGGCACAAATTCTTTCACCCATGCCACAAACAACTCCCGGGTATCATCCACCACTAGGGTATGCATATGGATATCTTCATAATCGTCGGGCGGAGCGATACCTGCTATGACCTCTTTCCAGTCCAGCCAGTTTGCCGACTCGTCGAGCAAGGGCAAATCATGGAGATTCAGTTTCTGACGCTGGTTTTTCTGGGCATTCAACAACCTGATTTTGTCCAGCACCTTTTCCCGCAATCCCGGAGCGGGATCCAGCGCGTGTTCTTCAGCGAAACCAAGCAGGTCGGTTTCGGCCTGTAGTACTGCTTCTTCCGCAACCGGATTTTCGGAGCTTTCCGTCAATAAATCCCGGATTACTTCACGTGATATGTCATATTTATTTTCCAAAGCCAATTATAAAGTTGTGCGTGTTACTTATAATATTGTCTGAGTTCTTGCATCGCGGTCCGCGCCCTGAGTTTTACAGTGCCCAGCGGGATATTAAAATTGTCGGCTATTTCCTGTTGCGTATAGCCTTCAAAATACATCCACTCGATTACCTCTCTGCAGGCAGGCGGCAATTTTTTCACCAACTGCCGAAGTCCCAGCGTATCTACAGGAATGACATGTGCAGACGCGCCCGTATCTTTATCTACGAAATTATCGATGGTTTGGTTTTTCGTTTTTTGAGCATAGTACTTGGAACGGGTAAAATCAATAGCCGTATTGCGTGCTATATTGATCAACCAGGTCGCCAGCCGCCCTTTTTCAGCATCGTACCGCTCCGCATTTTGCCAGACTTTAACGAAACAATCCTGTAAAAGATTTTCTGCATCCCTCTTGTCGCCGACAACCCTAAGGATAATACCATAAAGCAACGATGAATAGTCATCATACAATTTGGCATACGCCCCCTCATCACCCGCTTTAAGCAAACTGATCAGTTGGTTATCCGTGTCGGTATGTTGGTACCCAATTTTCATTCCAGTGAGGATTTGATCTTTTCCGGGTGGATGTATGTCGGACAAAGATAAAAAATTGAATAAAACTGATCCAAGTACAAATACATCCCAACCGGAAAAATGTACGCATCCACCTATACGCATCTCTTCAAGGTCGTGAACAGCAAAGTCACTTACTTCCGGGGTTGAGCAGTTGATTTGGTTTGTACAAGAATGATGGAAGGGAAAGGGAAGGATTATGTTGAAATGCCTGACAAAAGGCCTTCAATAAATCGAGCCAAAGTAATAATTTTACTAGAATTTTTCTGCCAGCCATTCTTTTACCTCCGCCATTTTTCTCCGGGACACTTCCACGATTGAAGCATCTGACATGTGCAGTTGCCCCTGGTTGGAAAAAGAAATGATGTGGCTGCGGTTTACCAGATATGATTTGTGTACCCGGCGAAACTGAGCGGGATCAAGCAGTGCTTCAAAGTCGCCGAGGGGGCGTGAAGCCAGCATCTTTTTTTTATTATTCAGGTAAAAACAGGTGTAATTGCCATCCGCTTCACAACGGACTATTTCTGCGACAGGCAAAAATTGGATGCCCTCGAGGGTGTGAATACTCAGCGTGTATTGCCGCAGGTCATTGTGGCGGAGGTTTTGCATCAAATGCCCATAACGCTGTCCAAAATCGCCCGATTGCTTTTTTTGATCAATATAACGGAGCACAGCATTTCGCAACTCATTGGTATCCACCGGCTTAAGAATATAATCAAACGCGCTGAAACGGATGGCCTGAATGGCATAATGGCTGTATGCCGTCACAAAGATTACTTCAAAATCAGGTTTCGGGATCTGCCGAAGCAGTTCAAATCCGTCCAGTTCCGGCATTTCAATATCCAGAAATACCAGGTCGGGTTTCAACAAGCGCACTTTATCCAAGCCCTCCACACCGCCCAGTGCCAGGTGTATTTCGGTGATTTCGGGTATAAACCGCTCCATGAGAATGCGCAACACCCGGATGGTGCTCATTTCATCATCTATGATCAGGACCCTTATCATGGGGCCAAGATAAGGTGGATTTTACGCCTGTCCGTTGGTATTTAAGGGTATTTCCATCCGCACTTTTGTGCCCGCTGCATTGCCGGCTTCGTCGTACAGGTCCTCATATCGGATGGAAGCGTTCCGATGGATCAATTGAAGCCTTTCTTCAATGATGCCAATACCTTTTGATTGTTGATTGGAGATCTTATTCCGCCGAATTTCTGCGGATTTCACCCGGCCTATACCGTTATCCGTGATCTCTATGATTAGCATATCTTCCTCAGACAAAACTTTCTTTCCAGATTTATTAAATTGAGCAACCCCATTTTCTGTTGAAATGTCAATTTTCAGTTGTTTTACCCCTGTTTTGTGCATTAATCCATGCCAAATTGCATTTTCCACAAAAGGCTGAATAATAAATGCGGGCAACAGCAGACTTTGATCTTCCTCTAAACTGTCGGTGTTAATACGGTACTCTATTTGTTGCCCGAGCCGCGTATTTTCCAGATCGAGGTACAGGTATAACATTTCCAATTCTTGCTGCAAGGAAATGAATGATTTGTCCGAACGTTCCAGGATGAGGCGGAGCAAACGGGCAAATCTGGTGAGGTAGTCATTGGCAGCCATAAACTGTTCCTGTAGAACACATTCCTGGATACCCGCAAGGCAATTAAAAATAAAATGAGGGTTGATCTGCGCCCGGAGGGCTTGTACTTTCAAGTCGGCCATTTGAGCCTGAATCCTCGATTTTTCTGTTTCCTGCTGCCGGATACGCCGAATCCGGTTCGTGGCGATGATGATGGTAAGGGCAACGAAAGCGCCCAAAAGCATTACCCAAAACCATGTTTTTTGCCAGAAAGGCGCCAGAATTACGAATTGAAATGTTGTGGGTTGGTGCACCCAAATGCCATCGCTGTTGGCCGCCTCTACATAAAAAGTGTAAGCGCCTGGCGGTAATTTTGGGTAAGTGACGCGCAAATCCCCATGCTCCGGTGTGCGCCAGTTTTTATCTACTCCCGCAAGCATAAACCGAAAGCGGTTGTCATCAGGATTGGTCAGACTCAAACCGTCGAAAATGAACCGCAGGTTATTGATAAAATGGGGTAGTGTGAGGTTTTCCGGCAATCCGGTTTCAGGATCGAGCGCCTCGCAATAGGAGGTACAATCGTAATACCCGTCGAACAATTGCAGCTCCCGGATACTGACAATCGGGGCCACCTGATTTCGTGTAAACCTGTCGGGCCTGAAGTGGCAAACGCCCGACGTACTTACTGTCCAAAGCACCCCATCCGGAGCCTCTTTTATTTTCATACGATGGCACCCATTTGGAAATAGCCCATCCCGGTCGTTGAAATATCTGATATTCCAGCCTTTTCCCGTTTCCATTTCCAGCAAGCCTAACCCAAAACCATAGCCCACCCAAATCCTGCCTTTTGAATCGGGGAGTACAGCCAACAGGTTATCGCTAAACAGCCCCTCTTTTTCCGTAAATATCTGTTGCAGTTGCCAGTCAACGCCGTTCCATCCACAGCAGAACAATCCGTTTCCCAGGGTAGATATCCAGAGTCGGCCTGTTTGGTCCAGGTTCATATCGCTGATTATCAGGATTTTATCTGAAAATAAATGAAATTCAACCAAACCCTGCAAGGTGTTTTTATATAAGCCCCTGTTGCCGCCCAGCCAAAGATTGCCTGTCGGATCTTCCACCCCACAAGTAAAAGTAGTCAGCCCTTCCGGAGGTTTTATCATTCGACAGGCTTCTATCTGGGGCGCGAACCGATGTATCGGCCGCTCGGAAAAGTGAATTTTTGATGCACCCGCATCCCCGATTGCCCAAAATCCGCCGTTTTTGGAAGGGAGCAAATCAAAAAGGCCTTCGTCGTACAGGCCGTCTTTTTTACCTAACAACCTTGTTTTCCCAGACTCCAGTACTGCAAGACCTTCATATTCAGTTGCCATCCACAGGCGGCCCCAAGGATCGGTGTAAAAATCATTGATATTGGCATTCGGGCAAATCCGCTCATGAATAGCCTGTAGTTTTGGTTTTAAACCTGAAGTCAATTGGTAGGCTTTGCCGTGGTTGGCCCCGAAAAGTGGAGCGCCGTCTTTCGCAACACCTATTCCATACACTTCTTCCAGTTCAGGGTAAATGTCCAACGGCATCTGCTCAAAAAAGCGGGAGCTGATTTTTATCAACCCTTCCCAGGTGGCCACCCAAACATTGTTTTCCCGGTCAACAATTACGTCGCTGATGCCTACCCGGATACTGTGGTCCCAAATCTTGACAACCCCTTCGCGGGTGATGCGGTACATTTCCCCGGCTGAAAAAAAGAACCGCTCCTTGTTGTGTTCGAATAAATCGGTGACGTAATACATGGAGTCGGCAAACTGTTCCACTTTGCCATTGAAGTACCCAAAAAGTGTGCTGGAGTGCCCCCCGAAATACATGGAATCGGCTCCGGCGCTCAGCAGGCAATCGATGGCATCGTTTGTTGGGGATTTCCATACAAGCCGGCAAGTATTGTTTTCACAACAAATCAAACGATTGGCATTTCCGACCCAAAGCCGGTTGCGGCCATCCAATGCCATGGAAAATGCCCGCAGGTCGTCGGCTGCCAAGGTTTCCCATTCGGGCTGTACTTCCGGAAAAACATGCGTGGCTGCAGGCTGATGCCGGAGTGTTTCTATTTGCTGTTTTGTAAAATAATAAGGTCCTGTAGCACAGGCAAACCATAACCGATGTTGCAGGCTATCCCACAAAAAACTGCGCACCTGTTTGAATTTCCCACCAAAAGCACTCGAAACCGGATGCACTTTACCATGAATAGCCATAAACATACCCGTTTCTGCACCAATCCACAGAACACCCTCAGGCGTTTCAAAAAGACTGTTGACATGCCCGATTCTTTGTTGATCTGCCTGTAGGTAATGTTCGAACCGGTAACCATTGTAACGGCTGAGTCCGGCTGCCGTTCCGACCCAGAGATAACCGTTCCGATCCTGACAAAGCGCATGCACTGCATTGTGTGGTAATCCGTCTTTTGTTCCAAAAACGGTCATTTGATACGGCTCATGGGGTTGCGCCTGCGCCGAATGCACAGTCAGCCAAAAGCAAAAAAGCAGGTATAGCCTGCATGAGATATCAATTTGTGGATGTAGCCGCACAGCGATATGAATAGAAGGCAAAGGTGCGGAGAAAAACAAGCAAGTAGCGACCGTTCAGACAATGAAAACAACCGTTCAGACAACGGATTTGCTTACACCCGGTTGCGGACACCACTTTTGATGAAAATAAACTGTTCAATGGGCAACTGCTGCTGATGTCCTTGTTACTGGTGCTGTTCGGCCTGTATATGATAGCCATCGGTATTGGGGCAAAAGTTGGATAAATAATAATCGCAAAAAATTGATTTACAATGAAATACACAAATATTCTCTTTGCACTTTTACTGTTTTTGAATACATCTTCCATCTGGGGCCAATCAACCTGGTATGTCGCCACGACTGGAAACGACAACAACCCCGGCACACAGTCCGCACCATTTAAAAGTATTCCAAAAGCCATTGAAGAAGCCAATCCGGGTGATGAAATTTTGCTGCGCGGCGGCAATTATGTCAGCAACGAAATACGGATCGGCAAAAACAACCTGAGTTTGCGTTCTTATCCAGGCGAATGGGCCATCATTACCGCTATCACTTCTGACGAGGATATCGCATCCTGCATCTGGTACAATGAACCTGATGTGGTGGGCGGTTTGCTCGAAAACCTTGAAATCATCGGCGGCGCTTTCTATGGAGTGTCGTTTGAAACCAACTGGGAATGGGGGCTGCCCGACACCGAGCGCCATGGGGTGCGGGGTGTCACAATCCGGAATTGCAAAATACACCACACCGGCCGTGACTGCATCAAAATCAAACCGGGCTGCGATGGCATACAGGTTTTGAACTGCGAGATTCATCATAGCGGTGTGGGTTATTTGAACCTGCCCGAAAATGGCGGCCCGAACGCAGAAGGGATCGACAATGTGAACGGCAACCTGATGGTAGTCCGGGGGTGCTATTTCCATGATATTTCTACCAGCGGCGTGTATGCCAAAGGCGGCGCCAAGGGATGTAAAATTGAAGAAAACCTCTTTATCAATATCGCGGAAGGTGGCATTTTGCTGGGATTTTATACCGATGCCGACTACTTTGATACCAGCAGTAACCCGGAGTACTATGAATGTATCAACAGCATCGCGCGCAACAACATCATTATCGGAACGGGTGGTGCAGGCATCGGCTTTTGGGGCGCAAAAGATTGCCGGGCGTACAACAACACAGTTGTGACGGCTTCTACACAATACCACGCGCCGCTGCATATTGCTAAAGCGGAGGTCTATATCGACGAAAACACAACAGCCACGCCCGCGTGCAGGAATATCGAAGTGTTTAACAACATCTTCATCGATCAAAGTGGCAATACGGAAGATGACCACACCGTCCAGATTCGTGACGGCGCGCTGGCCGGCAACAACATCATCAACCACAATATATTTTATAAAACCGGCGGCCCTGCCCAGTTCGATGACAACATCAATTACCCGCCATTGACTTTTTCGGAATGGAAGTCGATGTACGGTTTCGATCAGCAGAGCCAGGAAGTCAATCCGCAATTGGATGCGAATTACCACTTGTCATCCGGAAGCCCCGCCATCGATGCCGGTAAACTTGTACAAAATACTGTGGTACCCGATTATGATGGGGCCACCCGAACCGGCGTATACGATATTGGGGCTGATGAATTTGGTCAGGGTAACATCCTTCTTGTGCCACCGGCAGCAGGCGTCATCGGCACAGGAAACAACGGCACTGTAGCAGCACATGATGTACCGGAACCAACTTTTGAAATTTTCCCAAACCCTGCTTCCGGCTGGCTGGAAATCAAAAACATGCCTGCCGGCGCTGTTGCCGTTTTATACGATTCGGCAGGGAAAATGATAAAAACGTCGATCGAACCCAAAATGACAATAGCGCAACTGCCTCCCGGCAATTATTTCCTGAGCCTTGTTTCACGACAATCTGTTGTTACACAGACTATTATAATCTACTGACTTTTGATGTTCTACATCTGTGCCATCTTCATCCATTCATAAAAATTCACTATGAAATACCTGTTTCTTTTTATCAGTATCAGCGCAATCGCCTTTTGCGCTTGCCAGAAAAATGACAACACTCCATCCAATCAGGATCCCTGGGATGGCAAAAACCTCGTAGGAAAATGGACGCCTACTAAACTAATGATTACCTTAAAATACGACGATGGCAGCACGCAAACGGTTAATCCACCCATTGAGCCTGGCGATTTTATTGAATTTACCTACCTGAAAACAGAGCTGCGCAATGCAGAAGGCGATTATGTATCGCAGGGACTTGGATCCGTATCTGAAGGCAGCTGGGATCTGGAAAACTGGAATGGTTACCTTACTTTGCGTACATTAGGGGCTAACGGTATCCCCGCTTTCCTATACCGAAGGGTTCAAACCCTGGATGCCCACTCGCTGGTATTGACTGCCGATGACCAGATGATAAAAGAATGGGCATCGGTTAACGGTTTGAACAATACCGAATACAAAAAAGTAACAGGAGGCAGCGTTTTCGAGCAGTATTCAAAATAATGAAGGCCGGCGCCAATGTGTTGACACACCTGGCACCGGCCTTAGTAATCCAACATTATATTCTAATTTCAACTACAATCTTTTATCCAGAAAACGTTTGAATTCAAGTTTGAGGTCGGTAAACAACCTTTTGGCAGTTTCCACATTTTCGCGCATTACGGCATGGTCAGCGAAAGAAACGTGATCGATGGCTACGGGATGAGACTCCGCAAATCCAGCCAACCATTGCTCATGGGCTTTTATCTGGTGCTTCAACACATTCAGTTGATTTTTCTGAATCAAAAACTGATTCTGAAAATGCTCCACTTGTTTGAGGGCCTCTTCATGTGTGTTTTTAACGGCAACTTCTTCCAGCCATTTTTGATACAACTTCAATTCTTCTCTATAAAACTTCACTTCCATTGCCCATAATTCGTGTTCGAAGTGCAAATCTGACAGGTGCTTACTCTTTAACTTGTCCATCATCCGGAAAATTTATTGTTCAAAAAATCTAATGTGCTGTTAACCTCTAACTTATTGAAAATCAACGATTTGGTTTTCATAATCATTGATTTAAGTTTATACAAAGATCGACTCGTTCAAAAAACAGATACGATGAGTAAAGTCACTACCTTGTTTGACCTTTATCAATCCGTTTTCTAATCGTGCAGTCAAGTTTTGCAACATAATAATTATATCATGGATTCACTCACCCATATAGCCCTGGGCGCCTGCATGGGCGAAGCATTTGCCGGCAAAACCGTCGGGCGGAAGGCCATGTTATGGGGTGCTTTGGCTCAAAGTATCCCTGATATTGATTTTCTGGCTGCCTTATGGATGGATACGCCGAGCAGCCTGCTGGCGCACAGGGGGTTCACGCATTCTTTATTATTTGTCGCGCTCATCACCCCTTTCATGGCGTTACTGGCAGAGCGCTGGCACCGACCACATGATATCTCTCTGCTCAAATGGATATTGTTTTTCGGTTCGGTCATCCTGGTTCACCTGTTCGTAGATGCTTTTAATAACTACGGGGTAGGGTGGCTGGAGCCGTTCAGTGCTTACCGGATTTCTTTTAATGCCATTTATGTAGCGGATCCTTTTTTTTCCATCGGTCCGGGAGTGGCCTGCGTGGCACTGATTTGGTTGAGAAAAAAGCACCTCAAGAGGAGGTTCTGGTGGAAATTCGGCCTGGTAACAAGCGGCTTGTACCTGCTTTATTGCACGTCAAACAAACTGCAAATGGATCATGAAGTTCGTTATTTGCTGGATAAACAACAGATCGCACATGTGCGGTATTTCTCCACACCGGCGCCGCTGCAAAACTGGCTTTGGTATGTGGTAGCCGGCGACGATCAGGGATACCATGTGGGTTATCACTCTTTGTTCGACCGCGACAGCAGCATTCATTTCGAGTATTTCCCACGCAATGAATTTTTACTTGACCCTGTACACGAACGAGCGGATGTTCGGCAACTCAAGAGATTCTCCCAGGAATTTTACACTGTGGAAAAATGGTCGGACACGCTGGTTTTCAATGATTTGCGTTTCGGACAGGTGGTTGGCTGGCTGGCCCCCCGGGAAAAATTTGCATTCCATTTTTATGTCAATCGCCCGGCTGACAACCGGACGGTGGTACAGCGCGGTCGTTTTGCCAAATGGGACCGGGAAGCAACCCGGGCATTGTGGCAGAGGATAAAGGGGGATTAAAGTTTCAAATATTGGGCAGTTCGGATGACACCTTTTCCCAAAACGTGTCAACCATCAAACGCGCACTTCCAATCAGTGCTGCACAGCTATGGCACCTCCTTCACCTCCTTATCCTGTATTTCCCATGTCCAGGATGCGGAAGGTTTGTAAATCCACTGTTGTGATGAAACGCCGGATATCAGGGAAATCAGCACCAGCACAGCGCCTGCGGCAAGAACTGGTGGCATGGCATTCACAGTTTTGTATGCACTACTGCTTCCCATAGCGGGAAATAGAAGTACGGCTGCAATAAATGTTGCGATTCCAATAAGAGCGAGCCCGGCAACCCGGAAAAACCGTGTGAAATTTTCCATCGGTGTAGAACGAAACCTGATCTCATTTACTTTAGCCATTGCAAATCCGGTGGTTTTCTGTTTTTGTTGAAGAAACAGACTGTCACTCGTGATATTTGCAAGTTTTCCTGAAAAATTAAGCAGCCTTTGGCTCGAATCGTATACAAACAGTTTTATCCGTTGCCCCGCGTGAATGGTGCTGGTTGTTGACGCGTTTTTACGGCTTTGAAATGTAAATGATTGAGCATGTGTTCCTTCAACGATGCCCAGGAAGCAAAACAAAATAAAAAAAGAACGATACTGCATACCATTGAAATTTGTGAAATGAAAAAATCAGATATTTCCCAAAAAACGTTCTGCGATTTTCAGCGGTCGGAAAATATACCGTTTCTTGATGTGGTGTCCGCCACTCCTGTGCAGGATATCCTGTAATGTAGCCAAAACGGTGAGCAGGTATTTCCCCTTATTCAGCATTACACATTCGGCCTGGCCGGCGCGCACGGCATCTGTCACTTCAGAACGGGTAGCGATACCACTTTTATTCAGTGTTTCGAGCACCTGCGTAGCCCAGATAACCGGCACGTGTGCCGCCTCACAGAGCCACAGGATTTCTTCCTGGATTTCACTCAATCGCTCGAATCCGATTTCTACAGCGAGATCGCCGCGTGCAATCATGACGCCAAAAACCGGCTCTTGCATACCTTGCAACAACAGGGCAGGGAGATTTTGTACGGCCTCAAATGTTTCTATCTTGAGCACCAGGGGTATGCTTTGACCCTGTAGTTTGAGCAATTCCTGTAGTTCCGCCACATCTGCTGCGCTGCGAACAAATGAAAAACCCAGCAGATCTGCATATTCCACCGCAAAAGGCAAAACAGATTTATCAAAAGCAGTCAGGCTGCGCACACTGAGTTCGGTTTCCGGGAAATTGATGCCTTTCCCGGGTTTAATCACGGGTTTGGCCGCTGAAATACGGGTCATGCGTAAGGTTGCCATTTGTTCGTCTGCCGATTCCACCACCGCTTCAAACAAGCCGTCGTCGAACAGCACCCGGTTGCCGGGTTGAAGGTCTTTTACAACTCCTTGAAGGGTACAGCCCAGTACCTTTTTTTTCTTGTCATATATCGAGTTGGGTTCTGCCAGCAGGAATTGCTCTTGTTCTTTGATTTTCATTCGGCCTTTTCGCTTGCCTTTCCCAAGCAGTTCGGTCCGGATTTTTGGACCGGCCAGGTCCAGGTAAATTTTACATGGGCGTCCGGTTGCACGCACGGCTTTGCGCACATTAGATATCATTCGTTGCCATTCATTCGGACTGTCGTGCGCGCAATTGATACGCGCGATATTCATTCCTGCTTTCAAAAGGTTTTTTACAGCCTGATAATCACTCGCCAAAGAAGATTCAAATGTTACCATCAAATGGGGCATGATCGGGTCCTCCTTGCGGCCAAAAAGCGCACCCGCACGACGCTGCAACAGTTCTGCGCCTGTATTAGCATTACCCGAGGAGATGTCCTTGCGGGCAATTTTTTTGCCGAGTCGTTGCAGTACCGCCTGTACTTGTCGCAGAATATGGCTTTCCGCACTCGCCAGGGAAGACAGCCCTTCATCGTGTAAGTTGTCCTGCAAAGGGCGCAAATCCTCTCGCCTGAGCGCAAGGTAGTGGATCAGGTTGGCGATACTTTTTTGTTGCTTCGGGTGTACCCGGGCAATGATGTCTTGGGCCTGCTGCTCCGCATTTTTCATCTTTTGATAAATACTATCAACAGCCGTACGCAATTGAACAAGTGTATATTTCATGTACATGCAAAAATGGGGGAATTCCATCTTATTGGATATATGTCGATCTTATGCGCAGCATTGACATTAATCATTGAAATTCAACTCAAACAGTGACATTATCTTTCATAAAAATTGATGGATATCATTGTTTTGTATTTGTTGGCCCCCACAATTTGCAGTAGAAAATTTGATGATGTGATGTGGTTCCTGCTCCTTCTGATACTGTTGTTCTGCCTGCTTTTATGGCTACCTGTCCGGGTAGAGATTGACACGGCATTACAAAAGTACAGGGCGAGTTGGAAAGGGATTTTTGCGGTTTGGTGTGTGCCGGACGAAGCGGGTTTTCATTGGTTTTTTCAAATATTCTTTTGGAAAACAGCATGGAAAACACGGGCTAAAACAGCACAGACAACACCCGAACCAGTAATAGAGAAAAGGAAATCATCCAAACCCGGGATCAGTTTTTCTATACATAAGATCAGGCCGCTGTTTCGTGTGTTTTCAAAAGCAATCCGGATCGAACGGCTTCGGATCAACTGGGACACCGGCGATTTTATGTACAACGCCTGGCTCTACCCGGCTTTTCGCAGATTGAGTCGTGGGCGCCGTCAATTGTTCATTAATTTCTTTGGCGTACAAGAATTGGCAATCATCCTGCAAACACGCCTGGGTTTATTGTTTTGGGCAGGTTTGCGGGCCGTTTTTATACTAAAAAAATGAAAATGTCATGCAAGCAAATTTTGATGAAGTACTCGTTAAAGTAACCGATTTTTTGAAGTCGGAAGCCAAAACCGAAACGGTTATCGGCAAAGAATTCAAACTTGGTGAATTCACTTGCGTTCCTGTCATCCGCATGGGTCTGGGCTTTGGCTATGGAGGTGGAGAAGGAGAAGACGAAAAGAAAGCACATGGCGGTGGTAGCGGGGCAGGTGCAGGTATCGGCATCGAGCCACTGGGATTTTTAGTCACCCGGGGCGCCGAAATTTCATTCGTTCCATCCAAAACCAGCAAAGGTCTTTCTGCTGCATTTGAAAAAATGCCTGATGTACTGGAAAAATTCCTTGCCGGCAAGGAAAAGGCAAGCACTAATTAAATAATTGATAATCAAGTTAATGCGAAGCGGCGGAAGAGGATTTCTTCCGCCGCTTCATTTTTATTTACACGGTATTAGAAAATAGGTGCCGCTAAAACCGGTACATGCGTATGGTTGGCTGTGTTTTCAGTCAGGCTTCCAAAAAGCAGGTGCGAAAGCCCGTGCCGCTGGTGCGTGCCCATTATGATCAGATCCGCTTCCGCTTCGTCGGCGTAGGCGCGAATAGCGTCTTCTTCTTTAACGGCCTCACTTTTGAGGTGCAGGTACACATGGCGCAATCCGGTGGCTTCGATGAGCCTGTTTTTTTCTGCCTCCACATTGGCGCGGGTAGATGCATTCAAAGGATCACCCACATACAGGGCTTCCACATCAAAACCGAGCAAATCCTGCCAGGCTTTTACGGTTTTAAAAACGCCTAACTGGTCAGGTTTTAAGGTAGTCGGCACAAGTACACGGTCTATCTTCAGTTCTTGAACACCGGCAGGGATTACCAGAACAGGGCAGGGCGCGTGGCGTATCACCCGTTCGGTATTAGAGCCGACCAGCATTTCTTTCCAACCGCTGGCGCCCATTGTTCCGATCACGATCAGGTCAGCAAACTCATCTTCGGCGACTTTTTTAACCACCGGCACCATTAATCCGGCCTCTATCGCCGCTTCTATCTGGAGACCCTTAAAACGAGGGTCATCCAAAATATCCGATTTTAATGTTTGTATCCGCTTTTTTAATTCCTGGTCATATTCCTCGATGTCGACAGCGGAGGCTGTATAAGCATACTCGCTTACAGGAATAATAT
>JADLCC010000016.1 GCA_020847425.1 Saprospiraceae bacterium | reverse complement strand
TGCGCCGCCCGGCGCAAGCGGGAAAAAAATTCCTGCCAAAATCTTTGTCACAGCAGAAGTGCGTCTTACTTTTAGCAACACCTGAAAAGATGCGAATTTGGTATGCAAGCGCTGATGTGCAGTTCTGAAAAAGACTATTATGAAAAAACTACTTTCCTTATTCCTCCTGTTTTGCGCAGGATTACACACACAAAACATTTTTGCCCAGGCGGAAAAGCCGACATTAATGGACGCGCCTTGCAACGCTGCGTACACTTACCCCTACAACTGGTCCTTTTCTGACGAACTGAACAAAGTCGTTTCGTTTCCGGTTTCTGATCCAACCAGTATTTTTATTTGGGATTTTAATAGCCAACGGGTGCGGAAAATCATTTCAGTATCCGGGACCGAGAGTTATTTTCCATTGGTCGTTTGGAAAAAAAATGGGGAGCATTTTTATTACATCAAAGGCCATCATATTGTGGAATATGATTTTGAAAGTGGCGCGCCCGTTGCGCAATATGAAGCTCCGTTTCCAATAGATTTTGCCACGAAAATACCCCAAAAAGAACAATTGTTGATTGGAGCAGTATACGGAAATTTCGAGTTGCTGGATATTCAAACGCTGCGACCGGTTAAAAACATTTCTTCGAATCAGGAAAAGAGCCAAAACAATTTTGTGGTGTCATCCAACGGAAAATATTTCGCGCAGCCATTCGCAGATAATATGCTGCACATTATTGATCTCGGTGCGGGAACGACCTGTTTGACGACCCCCAATGTCTCTTTTATTGCGCCTTTTGCATTTACAAAAGACAATCAGCAAATTGTAGTCAGTACCACAAGTTCACTTCAATTTTATGATTTGAAAAGCGGGGAAATAAAGCGGGAACTCAAAGCGCCTCAACAGGATCAATATCGATATCTACAGTTTTCTGCCGACGGCCGTTTTCTGGTTGTCACGGGTAAATCAAGTTATATCTGTGATTTACAGCGGGACAAAGTGGTTTTTAGCGGAAAAGGTCAAAAAAAAGCCTTTTTCTTTCAGAATGACGAGCTCCTGTGTTTGGCCGGCGATAACAACTACGACTTGAATATCTATGACTTCAAAGCCATCGCAGCCGCCGCAGATGCGCGATTTGGACCGGTACAGGCGCCGGAAAAAAAGCAGGAATCACAGAATGCCCGGCCCACACAGCAAGAGCCATCCATGGTGAAGGAGGCTATACCTGGCATATCGCCCGGTAATTACCTGATACAATCTGATTTTCAACCTTTGGAAGTGATCACTGCCAGTCAGCAGGAACTTGCATTTGGGCCATATTCGGATGGTATTCGCACGAATGATACCTGTTTGGCATTCCGGTACAGCATCTGGGACAGAAGGGCCAAAAAAATGACGCACCGTTTTGCTACAGCATTAGAAACTATATCTGTTAACGCTTTTAGTCCGCTCACCAATGATCTGATTCTTCTCAACGAAAGTCCACACCAGGACGGCTATAACCAATATCTCCCATATCACCTGAATTTGCTTTCAGACCTGCCCGCCAAACCCCTTTTTTCGGAACCCAGGATAGTAATAGGTACGTTTTTCAAGGGAAAAGAGGCACTTGTTGCACATGTATACGCTTACAAGTCCCGCACTAACTTACGCTTGTTGGACCTCAACAAGCAAAAGGACATACAGGACCTGGAACTGTTTAAATATAAGGAAAAACAGGGCAACGGGATATCATCCGTGCATTTTATCAACAATGGTCAAAAACTACTGCTCAATTATCATCAGATGGACAGTGTCGAATTCCAGCATACAGTATTCAGTACGTTTGATATCAAGACTGGAAAAATGGAGCGTATCAATAAAAAGACTGATTTTAAAGACACCAATGGAGGAATACAAACTGCGATAAGCGAACGGGATCGCTATTTTGCAGAACCCAACCTGGACAAACAGGTGGTCGTATTTAATATAAATTCAAAAGAACTCGAGTTTGTCATACCACAAGATGAGCCTTATCTATATAGCTTACAATTTTCTTTTGATGAAACGATGTTGTTTATTGAAGGAGAATCGAAAATCAAGTTGTATTCCGTTCAGGATAAAAAACTGATGAACCAATTCCGTGGAAAAAAACCTGCCTGGCGCCCCGGGAAACGGGAATTAGTCTGGCTGGATCAGCAACTGAATGCCTTGCTATTTAGTAATCTGGAACAAACAGATACGTTCAAACTTGCCGCACCACATCTTTGGCATTATTATTATTTCGATGGAACGTATCTCCTTGTTGCCCTCACCGACGGCACCTTGTTGAAGATCAGTGCAGACAGCCACCAGATAACGCACACCCAACAATATTCTACTTTTCAAAAAGGCGTTTATTTGCCTCAAATAAACATGGGCAAAGGCTATTTTTTTGTCAGGAACCGTAGGAATTCCGGTTTAGAATTCTATTCATTGGATAACCTGGAGCGCCTTTGCGCTTACCACACCTTAACGGATGAGGACTGGGTGGTGGTGGCGGAAAGCGGCCATTTTGACGGAAGCGCAAACGCCCTGAAAAGAATGTATTTTTCTGATGGAAAAAGCACCAAAACGCTGGATCAATTTCCTGCTTTTTATCGCCGGAAAGGATTGCTTTCCTATTTGTTAAGCGGTAAAAGACTCGAACAAATGGACCTTGCGAAAGCATTTAGCGGGAATTGATATATGCGCCGGGCCCAAACGCACTACTAAAATTCTTCTCCTTTTGCCGACGTCAACACAACCTTCAACTTGTATTGTTCATAGTTCCCATAATCGGTACAATTTACCGGCGCAGGTTCTTCAATACTGATCGTCACATGGCCAACCACAGTAGAACTGGGCGCGTTTGTGGGGTTGCCAGGCGGCTGTAGGGAAATCGTGGTATCCTGACCGGCGTTTTTGATCTGGAGCGTATAGTCTACGGAACCTGCCCATACGCAATCCACATCGCAGGGGCAGCGGTATTCATTGGCGTCTGTAAAACAAACGGTCGTGTTAAAGGCGCTGAAATCATAACATTCCTGCCACGACAAAACGGCCCCGGCTGATACAGGTGCACTGAGGGCTGTTGGAGGAGTGGGGTCTTTTTGGCACGCAGACAGGGTAAAAAGGACCGCTGAAAACAGGAAGAAAGAAGGGAAGTTTTTCATATCGTTGTGGTTAAAGTGGTGATGAATTAATGGGGTATTAGCATTAATCCCTAAATACCTGTGCCAGCGATTTCAATGAAAAAATGACGCGCCGCTACCCCTTTTTGGGGCGACGGCGCGTCTGATTTAGGATGTAGCAACCTTTTGCCAGGCGTTGAGTACTCATACCCGCATCTCACTGCGCCTGCGCTTCCTTCGTGTTGTTCGACATATTAACGTCGGGGTTTACTACGCCCGCATTTTTCGACTCCACGACCAGTTTGAAAGCAGGCGGCTTTTGTTTGCCTTTGATGTAAGTCGTGTAGTAATTCATGGACGTTTCTACACCGGGCGCCAGCACATTGACCGACTTGGAATCCACTTCCACCCAGGCGTTGTTCTTTTTGATATACAGCTGTACCTTAAGCGGCGTGCCACCGGGCATATACGGCAGCGTGCCGATATTTTTAGCGGTAGCCTTCAGGGCAACGCCCATCTGAACATCGCCGTTGGGCAGTACAAGTGCGTCGGCAAACAGGAATTCGATGGGCAACGCAGCAGGGTCAGCGCCGGCGGGCACGTTGGATTTGATGACGTTTTGGGCGAAAGAGGATGTCGAAACTGCGCAAAACAGGGCGGCAAAAAACAGTACTTTTTTCATGGTTACTTGTGTGTATTGAGGTGAATGAATGGAATTGTTTCACCTCATGTGTAAGCACCTGAAAAAATGTACCCACTACTCTTCCGTCAAAATCACTTTCGCCTTATAATTTTCATAATTACCGTAATCCGCACAGGTAATACCTGATGCGTCTTCGGCATTGATGATTACGTTCCCTAAAGTGATGGAACGCAGCAAATCCAGCCGGTTGGTGCTGGCAGTGAGCGTAAATGTGGAATCCAGATCAGGCCCTGTGGCTCGAAATGTGAAATCGACTGAACCCTCCCAGACGCACTCCACATCGCAGGGGCAGCGGTATTCACTGGCATTGAGAAAGCAGATGGTCAAGTCATAATTGGAAAATACGACGCATTCCTGCCATGGAATATTGGCTTCATTGCCGGTTTCGGTGTTCAAAATTTCACTTTTTTCGTGCTGGCAAAAACTCAGAAAAAGTGCGCATACCGCAAATAGTGCGGTTGGAATGTTTTGTTTCATAGCTATTAAATTGTTGTTTAGGAATAAACACTTTGATCGTTTCAGGGGATCAACTCAACTTTCACCGTGTATTTTTCATAATCCTTGTAGTGATCGCAATAAATGCTTGAATCATCCGAAGCAACGATGGACACACCTCCGACGATCACAGCATGCGGTTTGACCAGCGTATTGGTAGAAACGATCACAGTGGTATCGATACCCGGGCCCTGCACCTGAAAAGTAAAATCTATGGCGCCTTCCGAGATACAATCCATCGTGCAGGGGCAGCGGTACTCATCTGCGCCGATGAAACAGATCGTCAGGTCATGATCGGTAAAATCAATACATTGTTGCCAGGATAAGGTGGCGGTGTTGCCTTTTTGTGTGTCGTTTTTTTCTTTTTTACAAGAAACGAAAAGGGAAATAGCAAGAAAAAACAAGGCAATCGGATAACGGTTTTTCATCTTTTTCAAGTTATTATTTGAACAGAAGACAGCACCCGACACGGAAATGGTTGGTTTTAAAAAAGTAACTGGTTAGCACAGCGGCAGCGCCGCTGTAGTAACCAGTTACCAAAAGAATATAAGACCGTTTGGTTGAAGCCGACAAATCAACCTTGACACGCTCCAAACACAACATACAACCCTAAATACGATTTACCACAACACGTACCGACTGCTGCCGCCCACCATTTTCAATAGATAAAAAATAGGCGCCCGAAGGCCAGGAATTTGTGTGGAAAGTATGGCTGGAGGCTGTATGATCCAGCACCTGTTCAGCGACCAAACGCCCCAGCGCATCGGTAGCGCGCAAGGTAGTGGGCCCGCTAAAACCGGTATTATCCCAGTTCAGCACAACGGCGTCACGGACAAGTGTCGGCGTTGCGGCAAACTTCAAAACCTGTTGTGTTTCATCGGTTTTTACCAGACACAATGCATTGAAATTCAATATGGTATCGCTAACAAGATCAATATACCTCGTTTGCGACAATCCGTCTCCGCAGTCTACTGTCACTTTGTATTTACCTTTAAATCCACGGACGGAAGCATTGCCGGAAAGGTTGGTTTGCAGGGTTTCATTGGTCCACCACTGGTTAAAAACCTGGTCGATAAATGCTTCTCCGCTGGGTTTCAGG